>NZ_JAQZSH010000037.1:0-49697 GCF_053902585.1 Longispora urticae | reverse complement strand
GTGGCGTCGCGGTTCTTCGTGCACGTCCTTGTAGCCGTAGTCCTGGAGAGCCATCCGGTCGGTCATGCCGTCGCTCTCGAGCATCGCGGCGATCTGCAGCGGGTCGATGGCCAGGCCGCAGCGGTCCGACACCTTGGTGGCGAGCGCGTCCACGGGGTCGACCTGGCGGAGCTGGAGCGTGTCGGTCACGCCAGGACCTCTTCGTAGACCGACCGGTACGCCTCGATGGACTGGGCCAGGGTGAAGTTGTTCAGGATCCGTTCCCGGGCGGCCACCCCGAGCCGGCGGCGCAGGTCGTGGTCGGTGAGCAGCTTGACGCAGCCTGCGGCGATGGCGACGTGGTCACGGGCGGCGCAGACGATCCCGGCGTCGCCCACGGCCTCGGCGACCCCGCCGACGTTGGTGCAGACCGGCGGCCGGCCGGTGGCCATGGCCTCCACGATGGTGTACGGGAACCCCTCGGAGATCGAGGTGAGCACGTTGATGTGCCCGGCGTGGTACGCGTCGACCTGGCTGGCGATCCGGCCCTCGAAGGTGGCGGAGTCGGTGAGCCCGAGGTCGTCGACGAGTTTGCGGCAGCTCGCCGCGTACTCCTGATTCACCTCGGGGATCGGCCCGAACATCTTGAGTCGCGCGTCGGGCACCTCCTCCTTGACCAGGGAGAACGCCCGGATCAGGGTGTGCAGGTCCTTGAGCGGGTCGATCCGGCCCATGAACACGATCGTGGGCACGTCCGGCTCGCCGGTCGCGGCGGGGAAGTCGGCCGGGTCGACGCCGTTGTACATGGTGCGCATCCGCGCCGGGGTGGCCCCGTTGTACAGCGCCCAGCGCCGGTTGTAGTTGGAGTGCGGGGCGAGCAGGTCCGCGCTGTGGTACGTCGCCACGGCCAGGGTGCGGAAGAAGTTCAGCAGCAGCACCTTCACGGCGTGCGGCACGTCCTCGTTCACCATGGACAGGTAGCGTTCCCGCAGGTACACCCCGTGCTCGGAAAGAATGATCTTGGATCCGTTGCGCCACTTGGCGGCCAGCGCGACGAGGCCGGCGAGCCCGTTCATGGCCAGGTGGCAGATGTCGACCTCGACGGGCGGCGCCGACAGGGGCCGGAGCATGTGCTCGATGAGGTCGGCGGCGGTCAGCGCGTCGGCCAGGCAGAGCGGCTCGCCGATGTCCATGCCGGACTCGTGCCAGGCGTCCATCAGGCGGCTGATCGCGGCGTTGCTGGTCAGCGCGGCGGTCAGGTCGGCGATCTGCGCGTAGTCGAACAGGGCCCGCAGCGCCTGCAGGAACGACTCGCGGCCCTGCTGGCTCCAGCGTTCCCGCACCTCGGCGGGCCGGATCAGGGCGCGCAGGAACGTGGCGTGCGCGTCGGTGAACCACTGCGGCTCGCGGTCGGGCTGGCGCTCGCGCCGGGTCCACAGCGGGATGTTGATGACCTGGTCGAGGTTGTCGGGGATGTCCCAGACGCTCTTCTCGACCCCGGTGACGGTGAGGGCCACCACCTGGAACCGGTGCTCCGGCATGCCCCGGATCAGCTGGTCCATCCAGACGCTGACCCCGCCGAAGTGGTGCGGGTAGGTGCCCTCGGAGATCATGGCGACCCGGGTGGTGCGCCGGTCGCGCTGCCGGGGGACCACCGGGTCGGCCACGGAGGCCCGCCCGATGGCCCGCCAGCTCTTCAGCGGGGTGTGGGGGCGCGTGGTCATGGGGAGCATCGCCCCCACCTCCCTTCTACGGCTTCGGGTACGCGGTCAGGACGGTCGCGGTGGGCACCTTGGAGATCGAGTCGGTGCCGTACGCGTCGAACCCGGCGGCCCGGACCCCGGTGGCGAACACCGGACCGGCACCCGTGAAGGTGACCTGGTTCGTGGCCCGGTCCCACACGGCGTCGTTGCCGGCGGACAGGGAACCGAAGTGCGCGGTGCGGTCGGCCACGTAGCCGGCGAGCGCGACCCAGTCGGGGTTGCGCAGCGGCACGTTGTAGTAGGTGCTGTACTTGCCGGCCACGGCCCGCAGCCAGTCGAACGTCAGGTTCTTGTTCGCCGCGTACTGGCGCAGGTTGTTCTGGTGCACCGTGTGCGAGTACGCCGACCCGGTCATCACGTGTTGCAGCGCGACGTCCGACTCGTGGCCGATGATCTGGTCGTAGGTCTGGTTCACCGGCCAGTAGGGGAACTTGCCCTGCGGCCCGTAGTAGGAGTTGTAGAACTGGGTCTCCTGCGCCGGGTTCGTGACGTGGTAGGCGATGTTCGTCGGCCAGTCGGGCACGATGAGCAGGCTCGGCTCCAGCGGGTGGTAGATCCCGCAGTTGAAGCAGGCCGGCTTCTGGCTGGCGAAGGACATGTTGCCGTGCAGGTACTTGACCCCGGCGGCCTTCGCGGCGGCCAGCAGGTTCACGTTGGACGCGCCGAGCCCGTAGTCCGTGGGCGGGTCGATGTCGTTGTTCGGGTCCGGGTGGTAGACGCCCAGGCCCGAGTACTCCGGGGTCTTGAGCACCGTGGTCGGCACGGCCAGCCCGATCTGCGCGGCGGCCGTCAGGTTGCTCTGGATCTCGGCGAGGCTGGTGTTGTAGTCGGTCGCGTTCATCTTCGGGTGGGTCAGCGTGTGGTTGACCCAGCGGAAGTCGTCCTTGTTGCACCGCGACTGCCCGGTCAACGCGTCCTCGAGGATGATCAGGCAGGCGACGTTGACGCCCGGCTGGATGCCCTCGCCGTTGAAGGGGACGTTGAGCTCGAAGCCGGCCGCCAGCGGGTACGTGCTGCGCAGCGAGGCCTGCTGCGTCTTCGTGCTGGTGACGTCCGTGCCGTTCATCCGGTAGCCGGGGTCGGAGTTCACCGTGCCGTCCGGCTGGAGGACGTCGCCGTTGTTGAACCAGTCGTCGACGTCGACGTTGAGCCAGTGCCGCTGCTCGCCGAGGAACACGCCCTTCGAGGCCCAGCGCAGCAGGCCGTACGTCAGCAGGTTCGCCTGGATCAGGTACTGGTTCGACGTGAACGTCAGCGCGAGGCGCTCGCGGCCGTCCGCGGTCGTGCTGGTCACGCCGATGACGCTGCCGCCGAGGGTGAGGATCGGGGTGGCCGCGCAGTTCGGGGTGACACTTGTCCGGTACACGTAGGACAGCGAGATCGGGATGTTCGCCGCTGCCTTCAGGTAGTCGAAGATCGGCGCGCCGGCGGTCGTGAGCACCGCGTTCTGCGGGGTGTCGCCGATGCCGCCCTCGCTGACCGGGGTCAGGCAGTAGCTCTCCGGGTAGGTGCCGTAGGAGGTGTACAGGGACACCTGCCGCACCTTGTACGCCTTCTCGTACTCCCACAGTGCCGTCCACTCGGCGGGGTCGAGGGCGCTGACGTAGTTGCCGTTGTCGTTGTACAGCAGCGCGTTGTTGGTCAGCAGCACCGCGTTGTACTTACCGGTGCCGTCGGGCCTGGTCAGCGCGCCGAGGGGCGCGTTGCGGGCGTACAGCAGGTCGTAGGGGGCGCCGATCTGGTCCAGGCTGGACTTCCAGGTGGCGGCGCCGAAGTCGCCCGCGTCCACGGCGATGACGAGGGCGCGCAGGGCCACCTTGTCGGTGGGGGCCAGCGCGGCGGCGGCGCGCGGCGCGGCGGTCGACAGGGGACCGTTGCGGACCGGGAGCTTCTCCGGGGTCTTGACCTGCGGCCGGGCCGCGTCCGCCCGGATCACGCTGTGCCTGTGGTCGTCGGTGTGCCCCGGCGCGGCCTGGGCGGTGGTGACCGTGCCGGACACCACTGCCACGGAACCGACGAGGGCGACAGCCAGAATGATGCGTCCGGGCAGACTTCTGCCCGGCATGCGATATTTCATGCCACATCCTTGATGGGACGGGCAGTGATCATTAGAGCACTGCGGGTGTGGGGGAGGGGCTCGTGTGAAGTAAACCGTCCCCGGGCAGCGCGCATGACGGCTCCGACAAGTTGCCGACATGGTGACTAAGAAAGAGGGTTTGGGGTAATGCGGGGTTCACAGTGGAGGACGTGGCCCTGTTGGTCTGAAGAAGCAACCAAATGTCTGATTCAGGGTACCTGAAGAGGGGAGTCCCCCTCGGGCACCGGCACGCCGATCTCGGTGAGGATGTCGCGGGCCGTCCGCCGCTGGTCCTCGTCGCCGGTGGCCTCGGCGAGCAGTTCCAGGGTCCGCGCCTCGCCCAGCAGGTGCCCCGTCGTGCGGTGGATCCGGATCGCCTCCCGGCCGTCGACGACCGCGAGGTCCGACTCGCCGCGCGCCAGGTGGACCCGGGCCCGTTCGGTGAGCGCCTGCCCCTCCAGCACCGCGTACCGCCCCTCCCGGGCCAGTGCCAGGGCCGCCGTGGCGTCCTCCAGGGCCGCCCCGGTGTGTCCCAGGGCCCCGGACGCGGCGGCCCGCCGGATCAGCGCCACGATCCGCTGACCGGGCTGGGCGTTGCCCAGGGCCACGTCCACGGCCCGGGTGTGCCCCGCCACGGCCTCGTCGAACTGCCCCAGCCGCCAGCGCACGTCCGCCAGGTTCGTCTCCACATCGGCCTCCAGCCGCACGATCCGGTGCTCCCGGACCAGCGCGACCCCCTCCCGCAGGTCGGCGAGGGCCGGTTCCAGCTCGCCCAGCTCGGCGTGCGCCTCCGCCCGGCCGCTCAGGCCCGAGACCACGGTGTCCACACTGGCTATTCCCCGGGCCAGCGCCAGGCCCCGGGTGAACGTGTCCACGGCCAGGGCGGGCCGCCCCAGTTGGTGGTACGAGCGGGCCAGGGTCGTCAGGAGTGATGCCCGCACGTTGTCCAGCTCGTCGGCGGGCAGCAGCGACAGCGCCGTACTCAGCTCGGCGGCGGCCCGGTGCAGCCGGCCCGTCTCCAGCAGCACGATGCCCAGATTGGCCAGAATGGACGCCCGGACCTGCGGGGCCAGCTCGAAGCCCAGGGCCGCCTCCAGGTGCCGTGCCCCCTCCTCCATCTGGCCGCGTTCGCTGAGGATCCGGCCGCAGTTGGCGAGCAGCACCACCTCGTAGTCGGTGAAGCCGTGCGCGCGGCTCAACTCCAGGGCCGCCCGGCCGTGGTCGAGGGCCCGGTCGTGCCGGGAACCCACCGCGTTGGCCAGGCTCAGGCTCAGGTGCGCGGCCGTCCGGACCAGCGGCTCGTCGGCCGCCGTCGCCGAGGCCAGGCTCGCCTCGGCCGCCGCGAACCAGTCGACGGTGAGTTTGCGCTGCCAGAAGTACCCGCGCAGGCTGTCGGCGAGCAGCCAGGCCACCGAGGGCAGGCCTGCGGGCGGCTCCGCGATCGCGGCGACCAGGTTGGCCCGCTCCGCGTCGAGCCAGGCCAGCGCCTGCGCGTGGGTGTCGAACGCGGCGGCCCCGGGCACCGTCCCGGCCGGGCGGGGCAGCCGGAGCATCTGGGGGTGCAGGACGTGCGCGGCGGTGTGCGCGGCGTCGCCGTACCAGAGGTGGAGCCGGTGTTCCGCCGCCGCGCGGTCCGCCGGCTCCTCGTCGGCCTCGGCCCGCTCCCGGGCGTACGCGCGGACCAGGTCGTGCATGGTCCACCGGCCCGGGGCGTGCCCCTCGACCAGGTGCGCCGCCGCGAGCCGTTCGAGCAGCTCGGCCGCCTCGGCGAGGTCCGTACCCGCGAGCTGGGCGGCCGCCGCCGCGGTCAGGTCCGGTCCCGGGGCGAGGCCGAGCAGCCGGAACAGCCGGGCGGCCCGGGGCGCCAGCGCCTGGTGGGACAGGTCGAACGCGGCCCGCACCGAGGACTGCTCGTCCCCGTCGACCTCCAGCGCGGCCAGCCGGTTGCCGGCCCGCAGTTCCGCCGCGTGGTCCGCCAGCGGCAGCGTGGGCCGGTCCGCCAGGTACGCGGCGCTGATCCGCAGGGCCAGGGGGAGGTGGTCGCACAGGCCGGCCAGCTCGGCGGCCGCGGCGGACTCGGCGGTCACCCGGCCGGGGCCGACGATCCAGGCCAGCAGCGCCACCGAGTCGGGGCCGGACAGCACGTCGAGGTGCAGCCGGCGCGCCCCGTCGCGGGCGGACAGGCCGGCGAGCCGGTCCCGGCTGGTGATCAGGGCCAGGCCGGCCGCGCCGACCGGCAGCAGGGGGCGCACCTGGTCGGCGCTGTTGGCGTTGTCGAGGAACACCAGGAGCCGGCGGCCGGCGATCCGGCTGCGGTACAGGTCGACGGCCTCGTCCAGGTCGACCGGGATCTGGCCGGGCGGCACGCCGAGCGCCCGGAGGAACCGGGCCAGCGCCTCGATCGGGCGGAGCGGGGCGGAGGTGGAGTAGCCGTGCAGGTTGACGTAGAGCTGGCCGTCGGGGAAGCGGTCGCGGACCTGGTGCGCCCAGCGCAGGCCCAGGGCGGTCTTGCCGACGCCGCCGATGCCGGCGATCACGCCGACGGGTACCGGGCGGTCCTCCACCGGATCGCGCTGGCCCGGGATGTGGGCGCCGGCCGGGCCCCGGACGCGGTCGGCCCCCGGCGCGGGGAGCGGGCCGGGGCTCTCCGGCTGGTCGCCGGGCGGCACCTCCGGGCCGGTGACCCCGCGCGCCGGTTCGCCGCACAGCAGCGTGTCGAGGGCCGCGAGCTGGTCGACCCGGCCCGTGAAGTCGGCGATGCTGGCCGGCAGCAGCCGGGGCACGTCCCGCGCGTCTGCGGCCGGCGCGGGGGTGGGCGGGGTCTCCGGCTGCTCCAGCAGGAGGACGGGGTCGTCGCGGAGGACGGCCAGGTGCAGCCGGTTCAGGTCCGGGCCGGGGGTCAGGCCCAGCTCGGCGGCGAGCCGGCGGGTGATCCGCTGGTGCGCGTCGAGGGCCTCGGCGCGGCGGCCGGCCCGGTACAGGGCGAGGATCCGCAGCTCGGCGAGGCGTTCGCGCAACGGGTACCGGACGGCCAGCTCGGCCAGCTCCGTCAGCACCTCGTGGTGCCGGCCGTACTCCAGCTCGGCGGCGATCCGCAGGTCCGTGGCGTCCTGGAAGGCCGCGTCGATCGGCGGCCAGATCCGCTCCCAGATCCGGTCGTTGAGGATCTCCCCGAACAGCCCGCCCCGGTCGAGGGCGTGCGCGGCCCGGTGCAGGGCGACCTTCGCGGCCAGGTCGGTGGCCGCCGCGGCCCGCTCGACGAGCAGCCGGAAGCGGTGCAGGTCCACCCGGTCGGGGTCGCCGGTGAGCAGGTAGCCGTCGCCGGAGCGGGCGAGGGTGAAGCCGAACCGGTCGGCCCCGGCGGCGGCCAGCCGTTTGCGGATCCGGGACACGTGCACCTGGACGGCGCTGCGCGGCCGGGCCGGGGGCTCGGTGTCCCAGAGCAGGCCGATCAGCCGGTCGGTGTCCACAGTGCAGCCGAGGTATACGGCCAACAGGCCCAGTAGCCGGCGCTCCATGCGCTGACCTATGTCGATGGACTGCCCGTCTGCGACGGCCTCGACCGTGCCTAGTACGCGCAACTCCATGTCAGGAGGTTAGTCCAGTACGGACCGTGTTCGGGAGGCCCGCGCTGTCGGTTACAGGTCGTACTGGTAGAGGTTGTACCGCTTCATCAACGTGATGACCTTGTCCGCGTACCGGGGATCCGTGGCGTAGCCGGCCTTCGCGATCCGGCGCGCGAACTCGTCCGGGTTCCCGGTCGCGCCGAACGAGCCGGCGTAGCGCTCGTTGACCCGGAGGAAGCGGCCGTGGTCGTCGTAGGAGTCGGACTCGCTGCGGTACGAGCGGAACGTGGCCGAGGTCGGGTAGCACCGGGTCCCCGCGCACTCCGACGTCCTGTACTTCGCGCACCCGGTCGCGATCGGCCCCGCCCAGCCGAAGCACTTGATCCCGAACAGGTTGTGCTCGACCCTGGCCAGCTCGCTCGCGCCCCAGCCGGACTCGAGGATCGCCTGGCCGAGGCTGACGGACGCCGGCACCCCGTAGGTGGTCTGGGCGCGGCGCGCGTGCCCGACGCCGGAGGCGATGAAGGCCCCCGCCTCCCGGGGCGCGGCCGGGGCGGCGGGCGCGGCCCCGCACACGGGCGGTTCGGCGGGCCGGGCGACGTAGGCGTCGGAGACGAAGCCGCCGGAGGTCAGGCGGTCCCACCGGTTCGTGGTGCGCACCGTGCCCTCGACCATCTGGCCGGTGACCTGGCAGTCGACGGCGAGCGGCGTACCGTTCTCGACCGTGCCGACCCGGGTACTGGTCGCCGACGCCGCCGAGCGGATCTTCAACGGGATGCCGGGGGTCCGGACGACGGCGCTGGTGGGCGCCTGGGCCAGCGCCCGGGACACGGCGGCACCGGAGAGGCCGGCCAGGGGCGCCGCGGACGCGGGCAGGACGGGGAGAACGAGGAACGTGCCGATCGCCGCGCCGGTCAGGACCACCAGGGATCGCATAATCGCCTCCAAGTACCAGATAACTCTCCAAAGGTACCGGATGGACATCCGGGCTGAGAGAGGAATCGGGCAACCCGGAGGGGCGATCGTGGATGTCCGGGCAGCTCACGGCCCCCGGGGCTCAACGGGGCTCGAAGTGGGGGAAGGCGGCCAGGCGGCCGGGCCCGGCTCGACGCGGGGCGACCGTGGCCGGGCGGGTGGGGCGTGCGGGCCTAGGCCCTGCGTAACTGGTCCGCCCAGACGGGGCTGTGATGGACCACCAGGCGCGCGGTGCCGAGATCGGAACCGGTGAGCACCCGCACCGCCGTGACGGAGTCGGGCTCGCCGAGCCCGGCCGCACGCAGGTACGAGATCACCTGGTCGAGATCGGCACCGGCCGCCAACTGGTCCCTCGCCGCGGCGACGACCTGCTCTAACCGTTCGGCGGGCTGCATGTCGCCAGTATGCCGGCGAAGATCGCGGGGCCGGAAGGACAAGTTGTCCGTCTTCGCAGATGGTGATGAACAATATTGCACAGGGTAAATGCTGTGTAAGCACGTAGTAAGGATGGGCGGATAACCGCAGGACAGGGGATCCCCCGGATTCGGGCGCCGTTCGTATTCACCGGCATGAGTTCATGCGAAAACCGACGACGGGGGTACCGGCCGGGCCGACGGCCGCCCCGCCCCGGTCATCCGGGACCGGGACATTGTTTACGCCACGCACGTTGATCTGTCTTGTCCACACAGGTCATCCTGGGGCGGTCATGTCGCATCACACCTCCCGAAACTGGAGGCACCATGCACATCCCGCGCATTTTCGGCCGGTTCGCCGTCGCCGTCACCGCGAGCGTCCTGGCCGCCGTCGGACTGGCCGCGCCGGCCGGGGCCGCCGTCCAGACCCCCGGCATCGACGTCTCGCACTACCAGGGCACGATCAACTGGACCTCCGTGCGCAACGCCGGCATCCAGTTCGCGTACATCAAGGCGACCGAGGGGATCGGGTACAAGGACACGAAGTTCAACACCTACTACCCGGCCGCGTACCACGCCGGGGTCATCCGGGGCGCGTACCACTTCGCGCTGCCCGACCGGTCCACCGGCGCCGCCCAGGCGGACTTCCTGGTCGACAATGGCGGCGCGTGGTCGCGGGACAACCTGACCCTGCCCGCGGCGCTGGACATCGAGTACAACCCGTACGGCGCGACCTGCTACGGGAAGAGCGCCTCGGCGATGGTGGCGTGGATCAACGACTTCCTCGCCCGGTACCAGGCCCGGACCGGTCGGTGGGCCGTCATCTACTCCACGACGAACTGGTGGCAGACGTGCACCGGCAACTACTCCGGGTTCGCGAACCGCAGTCCGCTGTGGCTGGCCCGGTACGCGAGCGCGCCCGGGACGCTGCCGGCGGGCTGGCCGGTGTACACGATCTGGCAGTACTCCTCGACGGGTTCCGTGTCCGGGATCGCCGGCAACGTCGACCGGAACAACTTCAACGGTGACCGCAGCCGCCTGCTCGCCCTCGCGAACAACACCTGACGGGTACCGGGGCCGCCCGGCGGGTTCCGGGTGGCCCCGGCGGGCCCGCGACGGGGTGACCTCGCCCGGGCGTCCGTGACAGGTTCCGGCTGGTGGCAGGAGGGGCCGCCGGGTGGTTCGGGGCCGGGTGGACCGGCGGTCGCGTCCAGGTAGCGGCGCCCCGGGTCGTGGACCGCGGGCGTGCCGCCGTGGCGGGGCCGGCGCGTGGTCCGGTACCCCTCGTGAGCTTGGCCTCTTTGACGGGGGCACGCCGATAGGCCAGCATGGGGCGGGGCAGCAGTGGAGGAACCCGGTGGGAGTCCGGGGCGGTCCCGCCACTGTGACCGGGGATCTTCGCCCGGGAGTCAGGAACTTCCGCTGCCCGCAATGTCGCAGCTATTCGCGGGCGTGGACACCCGCGGAGAGGACTCACCCGTGGTGCCGTTCCCGTTCTCGGCCGTCGTCGGCATGCCCGACCTGCGGCTCGCCCTGCTCCTCAACGCCGTGTCGCCGGCGATCGGCGGGGTGCTGGTCCGGGGCGAGAAGGGCACGGCCAAGTCGACCATGGTCCGGGCGCTGGCCCGGCTGCTGCCCACCCTCGACGTGCTCGACGGTTGCCGGTTCTCCTGCGCGCCCGGTGCCGAGTACCCGGGCTGCCCCGACGGGCCGCACGACGGGGTGACCGTCCGCAAGGACGCCCGGCTGGTCGAGCTGCCCGTCGGCGCGACCGAGGACCGCCTCCTCGGCTCCATCGACCTGGAGAAGGCCCTCGGCGGGGGCACGGTGTCCTACACCCCCGGCCTGCTGGCCGCCGCCCACCGCGGCGCGCTGTACGTCGACGAGGTCAACCTGCTGCCCGACCACCTCGTGGACGCCCTGCTCGACGCCGCCGCGATGGGCGAGGCGCACGTGGAGCGCGACGGGGTCTCCCTCAAGCACGCGGCCCGGTTCCTGCTGGTCGGCACCATGAACCCGGAGGAGGGCGAGCTGCGGCCCCAGCTCCTCGACCGGTTCGGGCTGACCGTGGAGGTGCGCGCGCCCCGGGTCGCCACCGAACGGGTCGAGGTGGTCCGCCGCCGGCTCGCGTACGAGGCCGCGCCCGAGGCGTTCGCCCAGTCCTGGGCCGGGGCCGACACGGTCCTCGCCGACCGGATCGCCACCGCCCGCGCGCACCTCGCGAAGGTCGACCTGCCCGACGCGGAACTGCTCCGGATCGCCCAGGTCTGCGCCGCCTTCGACGTCGACGGGCTGCGCGCGGACCTCGTCGTCGCCCGGACCGCCATCGCCCTCGCCGCCTGGGAGGGCCGGGCCGAGGTGACCGCCGCCGACGTGGAGGTGGCCGCCCGGCTGGCCCTGCCGCACCGGCGGCGGCGCGACCCGTTCGACGCGCCCGGCCTGGACGAGGACACCCTGCAGGACGCGTTGCAGGACCCGCCGGCCCCGGAGGAGCCCGAGGACGACCCGGACGGCAACGGCCCGGACTCCGACGGCGGCCCCGACGACGGCGGCCCGGACGGCGGCTCCGGCGGCGCCCCCGAGCCCGACCAGGACCGGTCCGCGACCCCGCCGGACGCCGACCGCCCGAACCCGCCGGACCCCGACCGCAAGCCCCCGCAGCCCCGGGGCCAGTCCGACGACGGCAACGGCAGGGCCGGCCAGGACAAACACGGCAAGGGCCAGCCGTTCCGCGCCCGGCTGCTCACCGTCCCCGGCACCGGGCAGGGCGCGGCGGGCCGGCGTTCCCCCGCGTACACCCGCAGCGGCCGGGTCGTCGGCGCCCGGCTGCCCGACCCGACGCTGACCGGGGTGCACCTGGTCGCCACGGTCCGGGCGGCCGCCCGGCGCGGTTCGGCGACCCTGGAGCGCCAGGACCTGCGCGCGCCGGTGAAGAAGGGCCGCGAGGCCAACCTGGTGCTGTTCGTGGTCGACGCGTCCGGTTCGATGGCCGCGCGCCGCCGGCTCGGCGCGGTCACCGATGCCGTGTTGTCCCTGCTCATGGACGCCTACCAGCGCCGGGACAAGGTCGGCATGATCACGTTCCGGGGGAGCGAGGCGCAGCTGGTCCTGCCGCCGACGTCGAGCGTGGAGGTCGCCGCCGCGCGGCTGCGCGACCTGGGCACCGGCGGCCGGACCCCGCTCGACGCGGGCCTGCGCCGGGCCGAGGACACCCTGCGGATCGAGCGGCTGAAGGACCCGTCCCGCCGGCCGCTGCTCGTCGTGGTCACCGACGGCCGGACCACCTCGGGGCCGACCCCGGGCGCGACCGCCGGCCGGTTGGCCGCCGCAGGGGTGGCCAGCGTCGTCGTGGACTGCGAGTCCGGGCACGTCCGGCTCGGCCTCGCCGGGCAGCTCGCGACCCAGCTGCGCGGCGAGCACGTGCCCCTGGCCGACGTGTCGGTGCAGAGCCTGCGCACCGTCGCCGGCCGCGCCGCCTGACGGGGACGACGCCCGGGGCGGTAGCCCCGGGCCACGCGTGCCGTCCGGCGCCGGACGAACCGCCGGGCACCGGAACAGGCGCCCCCGTAACCATCCAACGGTGTCGATCTTGAATTGAGGAGTGAACATGCCGCAGGGCAAGCCCGAGACGGTCCCCGACGACGGTCTCACCACCCGCCAGCGCCGCGCCCAGCCGGTCCTCGCCGTGCACACCGGCCTCGGCAAGGGCAAGTCCACGGCCGCGTTCGGCATGGCGCTGCGCGCCTGGAGCGCCGGCCTGCGGATCGGGGTGTTCCAGTTCGTGAAGAGCCCGAAGTGGAAGGTCGGCGAGGAGGCGGCGATGCGCGCGCTCGGCGAGACGGGCAAGGGCGGCACGGTCGACTGGTTCAAGATGGGCGAGGGCTGGTCGTGGCTGGCCCGGCCGGGGACCGAGCGCGACCACGCCGTGGAGGCCGTCGAGGGCTGGGCGCAGATCAAACGCGACCTCTCGGCGGGTACCTACGACTTCTACGTGCTCGACGAGTTCACCTACGTGATGCACTGGGGCTGGGTGCCGGTCGAGGAGGTCGTCGAGGTCCTGGGCGCCCGGGACGGCGCGCACGTCGTGATCACCGGCCGGTACGCCAAGGACGAGCTGACGGCCGCCGCCGACCTCGTCACCGACATGGGCAAGGTCAAGCACCCGATGGACGCGGGCCGCAAGGGGCAGAAGGGCATCGAGTGGTGAGTCTCGCCGTGCCCCGGGTCGTGATCGCCGCCCCCGCGTCCGGGCACGGCAAGACGACCGTGGCCACCGGGCTGCTCGCCGCGCTGACGGCCGCCGGGCACCGGGCCGCCGGCTTCAAGGCCGGCCCGGACTACATCGATCCCGGGTACCACTCGCTCGCGTGCGGCCGGCCGGGACGCAACCTGGACCCGGTACTCGTCGGCGAGGAGAAGATCGCGCCCCTGTTCGCGCACGGGGTGGCCGGGGCCGACATCGCCGTCATCGAGGGCGTGATGGGCCTCTACGACGGGGCCGTCGGCCGGGGCGACTTCAGCTCCACCGCGCACGTCGCGCACCTCCTCGACGCGCCCGTGGTGATGGTCGTGGACACGTCCTCGCAGGGCCGGTCGGTGGCGGCCGTGCTGCACGGGTTCCGGTCGTTCCCGGGCGCGCCCCGGATCGGCGGCGTGATCCTGAACCGGGTCGGCTCCGACCGGCACGAACAGCTGCTGCGGGACGCGTGCGAGGAGGTCGGTACGCCCGTGCTCGGGGTCCTGCGCCGGCACGCGGTGATCTCCGCGCCGTCCCGGCACCTCGGGCTGGTGCCGGCCGTGGAGCGCTCGGCCGCGGCCCGGGAGTCCGTGGCCGCCCTGGCCGCGCTGATGGCCGACCTGGTCGAACCCGTCCTGGAGGTCGCGCGGACCGCCCCGGACCTCGTCACGACCCCGTGGGCCGCGCCCGTGCTGGAGCGGGCGGTCCGGCCCGTGATCGCGGTCGCGGGCGGGCCGGCGTTCTCGTTCGGCTACACGGAGACCACCGAGCTGCTCACCGCCGCCGGGGCCGACGTGGTCACCTTCGACCCGCTGCGGGACGCCGCCCTGCCCGCCGGCACCCGCGGCCTGGTCGTCGGCGGCGGCTTCCCCGAGGTGTACGCGGCCGAACTGTCCGCCAACGCGACCCTGCGCGCGGAGGTGGCCGCCCTCGCCGCGACGGGTGCCCCGGTGGCCGCCGAGTGCGCCGGGCTGCTCTGGTTGTCGCGTTCCCTCGACGGCGCGCCGATGTGCGGGGTGCTCGACGCGGAGGCGGAGATGACCCCGAACCTGACTCTGGGGTACCGCGACGCCGTCGCCGCGTCGGACAGCTGGTTCGCGCCGGCCGGTACCCGGCAGTCGGGGCACGAGTTCCACCGCACGGTCGTGGCGCCGAGGGCGGGCGCGGCGCCGGCCTGGGTGAGCGCGCACGGGCCCGAGGGGTTCGTGGCGGGCGGGGTGCACGCCTCGTACCTGCACGTGCACTGGGCGGCGCGGCCGGAGATCGCGGCCAGGATGGTGGCGGCGTGCGGATAGAGCCGGGCACGGGGGGCCTGCCGGTGCCCGGTGTCGAGGGCGCGCGGGCGGTGCCGGCCGGCGACGCCCTGGTGGGGCCCGGTACGCGGCTGGTGCTCGGGGTCGGGACCCGGGCCGGGGTGACCGTCGAGGAGCTGGCGGCGGCGGTGGCCGCGGTTCTGGCGACGGCCGGGCTGGGTGAGGACTGTGTGGATCGGCTGGTGACGGTGGCCACGAAGGTCACCGAGCCGGCGGTCGTCTCGTTCGCCCGCGCGGCCGGTTGGCCACTGGTGGGCTACCCGGCCGAGGAGCTGGCGGCGGTGTCCGTGCCGCATCCCTCGGCCGTGGTCGACGGTTCCGTGGGTACTCCGAGCGTCGCCGAGGCCGCCGTGTTGTTGTCCGGGGCGACCCTGCTCGTACCCAAGACCTCTACGGCGCGAATTACCCTAGCTGTAGGGACTTTGTCCTAGTTCCCTAGATACGCCAAGTGACGATAGGATCACAGTTCCTATCAATTCACGGTATCGTGTGACTACAGTGGACACCGTGAGAACTCCGCACCCGATCGAAGTTGAGTCCTACCGGATCCTGCGGGCCGCCTGCGACACCCACGGGCTCCCACCCCGCAGCCGTGACGTCGTCGAGCGGATGGTGCACACCAGCGCCGACGAGAGCTGGTGCGCCGACCTGATCCTCGACGAGCAGGCCCTGGCCGCCGGAGCGGCCGCCCTCGACGGTGGCGCGCCCCTCGTGGTCGACGCCCAGACCGTGTCCGCCGGCATCGCCGCCTACCCGTCGCTGTGCCTGATGGACAGCGAGGCCGCCTACGACATCTCCGTCCGGACGGGCATCACCCTGCCCGCCGCGGGCTTCCAGCTCGCCGCCTCCCGGGTGGCCGACGGCGCGGTGTGGGTGGCGGGCAGCTCGCCCACGGCGCTGTGGGAGCTGCTCCGCCTCGCCGAGGGCGGCGTGCTCCGCCCGGCCCTCGTGATCGGCCTGCCCGTCGGGTATGTCGGCGCCGCCGAGGCCAAGGCCGCGCTGCGGCGCAGCGGGCTGCCGGCGATGTCCAACGTGAGCGCGAAGGGTGGGGCGGTGGTCGCGGCGGCGGCCGTCAACGCGCTGCTGTACGGCGACATCTGCTGACCCGGCCACCGCCGGACCCGGGCGGGGTGAGGGGGGTCAGCCGGCCGGCGGCGGCAGCGCCGAACCCTTCAGGAAGTCCCCCCAGCTCAGGTCCCACGCCGTCCACCCGTTGCCGGGCGACAGCGCCTGCTCGGTGTTCTTGACGACGATGGGGTCGCCGACCTTCGTGAAGTCGTACGTCCACTTCGCGCCGTCGGCGGCCACGTTCACGCAGCCGTGCGAGACGTTGTTGCGCCCCTGGTCGGCCACGGACC
The DNA here is from genome assembly GCF_053902585.1 of Longispora urticae. Lineage (NCBI taxonomy): Bacteria > Bacillati > Actinomycetota > Actinomycetes > Micromonosporales > Micromonosporaceae > Longispora > Longispora urticae. The sequence goes on along the minus strand of NZ_JAQZSH010000037.1, from coordinate 34,016 downwards.
ACGGCGCGGAGTGGATGAACTGGCCGTCCCAGGTCATCCGCTGGGCCCACTCGATGTCGGTCCGGTACCCGTCGGGGGAGTTGGCCGGGACGCCGTACGTGCCGGAGTCGAAGACCGTCTTCGGCAGCTTCTCCATCACGACCATCGTGCCGTGGAACGACGGCTTGCTCGGCTTGCCCAGGCTCACCGGCATGCTCTTGACCTCGGCCCCGTTGAGGGTGGCGACCATGGTCTTGGTGTTGTTGTCGATCACGAGCTCGCGCTTGTCGTGGTCGATGGTGAAGTCGCTGGTCACGTCGTACTGGCCGTACTTGTCGCCGCCCAGGGGGAGGCCGCCGAGCCCGTAGCGCACGCTCACCTTGGTGTCGGGCTGCCAGTACTCCTTCGGCCGGTACTCCAGGTGGCTGCCGCTGAACCAGTGCCACGCGCCGACCTGCGCCGGGGTGCTCGTGACGAACAGCCGCTTCTCCACGGCCGCGCGCTGCTCCTTGGGGACCTGGTAGTCCTTGAACTCCATGACGATGGGCATCGCCTGCCCGTAGACCGTGTTGTCGCTGACGTACACGTGCACGTTGACCCGGTTCTTCGGGCTGGACATCGTCGTGAACGTGCTGGAGGACCCCCCGACCTTCACCGTGTACTGCGTGTCGTAGCCGAGCGGCTCGGCCGGCACCCAGGAGCTGCCGTCGGCGCGCGCCGCGCCCTTGACCTCGCCCTTCGGGCCGGTGAGCTGCACGTCGGCCGCCTTGCCGCCCGCGACCACCGCGATCTCGGCGGAGACCGGGACGTTGACGTCCTTGTCGGCCGGCGTCACCTGCGCGGCGGAGCCCTTGGTCGGCCCGGCCGAACCCTTGCCCTGCGGATCCTTGTCGGACTTGCCCGAACCGCAACCGGTCAGGACCACTGCCATCGTGGCCATCACGGCCACGCCCACCATCAGTCGTCTGCGCGCCATGTTGTCCTAGGCTACCCGCTCCCCGGCGACCGCGACCGGGTGAGCTGATCTTGGGGTGCGCGGGGGCTGGGTGACCAGTGCGCCGATGCTGAGGACGAAAACGACGAACAGCCCACCGAACCACCACCAGCTGAAGATCAGGCCGCCGACGACCATCAGCAGCCACTGCAGGGGCATCGAGGTGAGCAGCAACACGCGCCCCGTGCGGGGGAGCTGGCGACGGAACGCGCTGACCAGCAGGAACCCGGCGACGGACACCAGGAACGCGCCGAGCACGCAGAGCAGGATCCCGAGGACGACCACGGTCTCGCCGGTGGGGCGGCCGCCCATGCTGATCGAGTACTCCCGGGTGGAGCTTTGGAGCACGAACAACAGGCCGCAGAAGACCGCGGCCTCGCCGAGGACACCGAGCGCTGCGGCGGCGGAGAGGAGGCGTCGGACCATGCCCGAGAAGCTACTCGCCGGTAGCCATCCTTTCAAGAGTCTCGATATATTGTGCGGATTTCTCCGGGAGGGCCCGTCATGGTCCGCGCGCGGCCGGCGGTTGACACCTCCTCCCACTAGCAGTCTATTGTGCTAGCTAACTAGATGAATGGAGGCCAGGTGATCGAGTTCCACCTGGACGGCCGGTCGGGGGTCTCGCCCTACCAGCAACTGGTCCAGCAGGTGCGCCAGGCGCTGCTGCTGGGCGTGCTGCGCAAGGGTGACCAGCTCCCGACGGTCAAGGAGGTCGTGGCGCGGCTGGCGATCAACCCCAACACCGTGCTCAAGGCGTACCGGGAACTCGAGCACGAGGGTCTGGTGGCCGCGCGGCCCGGCGTCGGCACGTTCGTGACGGCGACGCTGGCCGACGACACGCTCGCCGCGCACGGCCCGCTCCGCGAGGAGCTGCGGCGCTGGCTCGATCACGCACGCCAGGCGGGCCTCGACGAGGAGAGCATCGAGGCCCTGTTCCTGACCACCTTCCGTACCCCCGTAACGAAGGACTAGGCATGACATCCGTGATAGAGGCCCGGCGACTGGGCATGCGGTACGGCCGCCGCTGGGCACTGCAGGACTGCACCCTGGACATTCCGGCCGGGCACGTCGTCGGGCTCGTCGGCCCCAACGGAGCCGGGAAGACCACGTTCCTGAACCTGACCGTCGGCCAGATGGCGCCGACAGCGGGCGACATCCGGGTCCTCGGCAGCCGGCCCGCCGACACGACGGCGCAGCTCGCGAAGGTCGGTTTCGTCGCGCAGGACACCCCCACCTACGCGAGCCTGACCGTCGCCGAGCACCTCCGGCTCGGCGCCCGGCTCAACCCCGGCTGGGACGCGGCCCTGGCCGCCGACCGGATCCGCAGTCTCGGCCTGGACCCCGCCCAGCGCGCCGGGAAGCTGTCCGGCGGCCAGCGCGCCCAGCTCGCCCTGACCCTGGGCATCGCCAAGCGGCCGGAGCTGCTGGTCCTGGACGAGCCGGTCGCGGCCCTGGACCCGCTCGCCCGCCGCGAGTTCCTCCAGAGCCTGATGGAGGCCGCCGCCGAGCACGAGTTCAGCGTGGTGATGTCCTCGCACCTGGTCTCCGACCTGGAACGGGTCTGCGACTACCTCGTCGTGCTCGTCGGCTCCCGGGTCCAGTTGGCGGGCGAGGTCGACGAACTGCTGGCCACCCACCACGTGCTCAGCGGACCCCGGCGCGATCCCGGCACCCTGCCCGCCGGCGTGCACGTCGTCTCCGCCAGCCACACCGACCGGCAGAGCACCCTGCTCGTGCGGACCGACACCCCGGTCCACGATCCCGAGTGGACCGTCAGCCAGGTCAACCTGGAGGACCTCGTCCTCGCCCACATGAGCCGGCCCGCCACCGCGGGCGACGACCGCACGCCCGCACTGGAGGTACAGAAATGATCTGGCTGACCTGGCGCCAGTTCCGTGTGCAGGCGGGCGTGGTGTTCGCCGCCCTCGCCGTCCTCGGCGTCGCCCTGGCGGTGACCGGCCCGGCCATGGCCGGTGACTACGCGGACGGGATGAAGGCCTGCGCCGCGCGCGGCACCTGCGAGTCGTTCTCCCACCAGTTCTTCGAGGACCGCACGTCCCTGTTCACGGCGTTCGGCCTCGTGGTCCTGGTGCTGCCGGCGATCATCGGGATGTTCTGGGGCGCTCCGCTGGTCGCCCGCGAGTTCGAGGCCGGCACCCACCGGCTGGCGTGGAACCAGAGCGTCCCCCGGACCCGCTGGCTCTTCGCCAAACTGTCCCTCGTCGGGCTGGCCGCGATGGCCGCCGCCGGCCTGACCAGCCTCGCGGTGGGCTGGTGGGCGAGTCCGCTGGACAAGGCGCTCGCCGCCCAGTTCCCCCGGTTCGCGCCCGAGCTGTTCGACATCCGCGGGATCACGCCTGTCGGTTTCGCGGCCTTCGCCTTCGCGCTCGGCGTCACCGTCGGGGTCCTGATCCGCAAGACGCTGCCGGCCGTCGCGGTCACCCTGGCGCTGTTCGCCGTCGTGCAGATCGTGATGCCCCTCGCGGTCCGGCCGCACTTCGCCGAGGCGTCCAGTGTCACCACCCCGATCACGGCCGACAACGTCAAACAGATCGGCATCGGGAACGGCGGCCGCATGATGGTGACGGTGAGTCTGACCAAGCCGGGTGACTGGCTCCTGACCAACGAGACCCTCGACGCGGCCGGCAAGGTGGTCGAGAGCATGCCCGCGTCCGTCGCCGACAAATGCCAGCCGGAAGGGTCGCAGAACGAGGGGATCCGGATGCCCGAGGCCTGCTTCACGAACATCGGCCAGCTCGGGTACAAGCAGCGCGTGACCTACCAGCCCGCCAACCGGTACTGGGCGTTCCAGTGGGCCGAGACCGGGATCTTCCTGGTGCTGGCCCTCGGCCTCGCCGGATTCTCCTACTGGTGGATCCGCCGCCGCCCGGCCTGACCGGTCGCGCGACCAACGGGGAGCGGGGCCTTCGCGGCCCGGCTCCCCGGACGGCGGCCCGGGGACGGGGCCGCCCGCGTGCGGACGGCCCCGATCGTCGGGCTACTCGGAGGGCTTCGCCTCCGCCGTGGACTTCAGGAGCGTGTCGACGACGAGGACGCCGACCAGGATGCCGACCACCGGGCCGACGAGGTAGACCCAGAGGTCCGACCAGTCACTCTTGCCCCCCGACAGGGCGAGCGTGATCTGCGGGGCGATGCTGCGGGCGATGTTGGCCGACGCCCCGGTGAAGCTGCCCAGGGCGAGGATGCCGGTGCCGTACGCGAGGCCGACGCCCAGGGCGCCCAGTCCGCCGGAGAGGCGGCCCTGGACGTGGAAGGCGTAGTACGCCGCGCCGAGCAGGAAACCGGCGAGAGCCTCCGCGAGCAGGCCCTCCCACACGTTGGTGCCGGCGCTGAGCGAGGTGGCCCCGAGGCCCGCGCCCTTGGTGCCGACGGCGGCCCAGATCAGCAGGCTGCCGGCGACCGCGCCGACGAGCTGGGCGACGACGTAACCGGGGACGTCGCGCCACGCGAACCGGTTGCGGGCGGCCATCACGAGGGTGATCGCCGGGTTGAGGTGCGCGCCGGACACGCCGCCCACCAGCCAGATGGCCAGGGTCAGGGCCAGGGTGTAGGCGACGGCCGTCCCGTACGCGCCGGACGCGGCCGAGACCGCGGCGGTCGCGCCGAAGAAGACGAGGGTGAAGGTGCCGAGCGCCTCGCTGAGGAGACGTTGCAGGGTGGTGCTCATGTCCCACCTCCGAGAGTGGCGGTGCAACTACTCTGGGTCAACAGAGTGCCACTGTGGAACGAGCCACCGGAGCTGTCCGAACAGCCCGATGCGCCGATCGGCCGACATCGATCGGTGGGCGGCGCGGCGGTGCGCCCAACGGTCGGCGGACGGCGCCCCGCCGCGCCGAACGGTCGTCAGCGCACGTCGAGCGTGCCCCGCATGCCCACACTGCCGTGGTAGGCGCACGGGTACGGGTAGCTGCCCGGGCGGTCCACAGTGACCCGTAGCGTCCGGGTCTCCCCGCCGTTGACGTTGTCCAGCTTGTCCGCGCCCACCCCGAACGTGTGCGGCGAGCCGCCCGTGTTCCGGATCGTGAACTCGATGACGCCGACCCTGGCCCGCACCTCGGCCGGCTCGAACCGCAGCCGGTCGGTCACCGTGATCGTCACCCGCTGCACGCCGTCCGCGCCGAGGATCGCGTCCGTGGCCGTCGCCGTCGTGGCCGCCGCGCTCGGCCGGGGGATGCCCGCCCCGTTCGGGCCGCCCTCCGGGCCCCAGACGGCGCACCCGCCCAGCAGGGGCAGGACCAGCAGCAGGCCGAGGAGTTTACGCATCGAGGAGCCCCTGTCCCAGGTAGCCGGTGGCGTCGACCCCGGCCGGCATCGCGAACACCGCGCTGGTCTCGTGCCGGATGAAGGCGTTCAGCGCGTCGGCGTCGGCGAGCCGGCGCTGCACCGGGATGAACCCCCGGCGCGGGTCGGCCTGCCAGGCCAGGAACAACAGTCCACTGTCGTCGGGCGCGTCGGCGTAGTTGAACCCGCGCCGGACCATCGCCGCCCCGTTGTTGAACGCCGGCGTCGCCAGCCGCACGTGCGCGTCGGGCCGGATCACCAGGCCGCCGCCCGGCTCCTGCGCGCCGAAGTCCGCCGGGGTCCGTTCCGTGCCGCCGGTGGCGGGCGCGCCGCTGTCCTTGCGCCGGCCGATCACCTGCGACTGGCGGTCCACCGGGGTGGCGTCCCAGGCGTCGAGCAGCATCCGGATCCGACGGAACACCAGGTAGGAGCCGCCCTTCAGCCAGGCGGGGCCCTCGGTGACGAAGACCTGCTCGGCGGGTACCGGGTTGCCGGTGCCGTCCAGGAAGCCCATCATGTTCCGCTGGGTCGCGCCGTCGTCGGCCCCGGAGCCCCGCGCGGCCCCGAACCCGGACATGCCCCACCGGGGGGTCGCCAGGCCGGCCGCCAGCCGGGTGAGGGCGCGGACCGCCTCCTGCACGACCAGCGGGTCCTCGGCGGCGATCACCACACCCAGGTCGCCGTCGCCGCGCGCCGGGTCCAGCCGCTCGCCGGGGAACGCGGGCAGCGGGGCGAGCGCCTCCGGCCGGGGCAGGCCGAGCTTGTCGAAGAACGTCGGGCCGAAGCCGACCGTGATGGTGAGGGCGGCGGGGCCCAGTCCGGCGCCGATCAGGTTGTCGACCGCCGCGCGCCGGCCGGCGGTCAGGGCGCGGGCCGTGTCGGTCCAGCGGCGGAGGAGCTGCTGCGCGGCGGGCTTTCCCGCGCCGTCGACCAGGTCGAACGCCCCGATCCAGCCCTGGGCCTGACGCCGTGCCGGGCTGAGGATCCCGGCCTGGTGCGGGCCGTGGAAGTCGACCCTCTCCTCGCCGGTACGAGGTGCCGGGGCGGCCTTCTCGGTCGGCGCGTCCGGGGCGGAGGCGTAGCCGAGGGCGGCACCCGCGACGCCGCCCAGTCCGGCGGCCCCGGCGTACTCGACGAAGCGGCGGCGGGGGAGCGTGGGGCCCGGGGTGGGCGGTGCGTCAGCGCCGCCCACCCCGGGCGACTCCCCGTCGGGCGTGCCGGCCCCGGGCTCGACCGCCCCGGACGCCGGATCCGCGTCGGGGCTGAGTGACGCGTGTCCGGCGGGGGCGGCCGGGCTGTCGCTGACGTCGGCGTGCCCCGGGGCCGGGTCGGCCGGGGACACCGGGGCCGCGCCCGGAACGTTTCCCGCGTCGTCGGCCGCGTCCCCGGTACCCGTCGAGGTCTTCTTCTGCCGGTGCACCACGAACGGGAGGGCCAGCAGCAGGCCGAAGCCCAGGGCGATGGTCACGGCGAGCGTGCCCCGGTTCAGCGCCGCCGACCACGCGAACGGCGCCGAGGACCGCCAGAACACCGGCGCGTCGGACATGCCGCTGGTCAACGCGATCATCGCCGCGCCGCCCGCCGCCAGCCACGCCCCGACCACATACCCCTTGCGCAGCGCCAACAGGGCCAGGACGAGCACGAACCAGCAGGTGATCTGCAACAGGTCCCCGCCGATGAACGCCCCGACCCGCTCCAGGGTCGACCCGGGCGTGACCAGCGCGATCCCGGCCGCGTGCACCACGTCCGCCACGATCATGGCCACGGTGGCGGCGGTCAGGGCCGCGTACGGCCGGCGGAGCAGGCCCAGCGCCCCCACGGCGAGCACCGCGAGCCCGATCACCGCGAACCAGGCCCACGGCTGCGGGCCGGGCCGCCAGTCGAGGGTGCCGGTGGCGGTCAGCGGCCGGCCGTCCTGCACGAGGGTGATGCTCCACGCCGTGACCCGGTGCTCCCTCGTCGGGGCGTCGGCCACGGCCGGGGGCATGGTGTTGAGCATCCAGTGGATCCGGTGGTCGTGCCAGCGGTACACCGGCTCGTCGGAGACCTTCCGCCAGTCCGGCGGATTCTTCGGGGACACCCCGACGGGTACCGACACCTGCGCGTACCGGCTCTGGTTGAGGTACGCGGCGGGGGACTGCCGGTTCTCGTACACCCCCTCGGGGCCGACCCGCAGGTACGGCTCGTCCGCGTAGCCCCGGACCGTGACCTCCGACGAGGAGGTGTTGCGCAGCTCCAGCCGGCTGCCGTTCTCGATCACGGCGAGCCGCACGCCCGGCGCGGCCGGGGACAACGCGGACAGCGTGGTGTGGAAGTTCGTCGCGCCGACCCCGCCGACGGTGTGCGCGCTGGCGGGGCTCGCGGGCAGCACCACGAGCGCGGCGAGCACGGCGAGCAGGAGCGCGAGCCGGCGCATGGTGCCTCCCAGACGTGTCGGAGCGGCCATTCTTCCATCCCGGCCTTCGCCCGGTTCCCCGGGAACGCGTCACGGGCGTTCCGACAACCAGGGAACGCCCGCGCGGGTTCCGGCGTCATACCGCCATGACACGCAAGCGTTGGGGCGGCATCGGCCTGGTACTCGCCACGGGAATCTCCCTGGCCGGGTGCACGCCGGAGGACAGGGCCCCCGTTTTCAAGGACTCCGGGGTGACGACGGTCGGCATGCGCCTCGTCGCGTACGACTCGTGCCAGGCCGCGATGGACGGTCTGCGCGCGGCGGCCAAGAGCGCGGTCGGCCCGTACGGGTTCGGCGGCGGCATGATGTACGCCAAGGGCTCCGGCGCCCGGGCCCTGGACGCCCCGGCGGCGGGGGGCGTTCCGGAGACGTCCAAGAAGGGCGAGGACTATTCCGGGACGAACACGCACGAACAAGACGTGGACGAGCCGGACCTGGTCAAGACGGACGGCAAGCGCATCATCACCGTCACCGGCGGCACCCTGCGCGTGGTCGACGCGGCCACCAGGCGGATCACCGGCGAACTGAAGCTCGACGACCAGGGCGCCGACGAGCTCCTGCTGTCCGGCGACCGGGTCCTGGTGCTCTCGCACGGCGGGGGCTGGGCCCAGCCCATGGCCCGGTCCGTGCCCGACAAGCAGGGCTACGGCTCCCGGCTCACCCTGGTCGACCTGTCCGGCGCGCCGAAGGTCACCGGCACGCTCTCCGTCGACGGGTCCTATCTGGACGCCCGGCAGACCGGTAGCACGATCCGGGTCGTCGTCAAGTCCGCGCCCCGGGTGGAGTTCCCCTACGACCAGCGCGAACTGAGCCCCGACGAGCGCACCGCGGCCAACCGCAAGGTGATCGACCGCGCGGGCCCCGACGAGTGGCTGCCCCGGTACCAGCTGGAGGTCGACGGCTCGACCAGCACCGGACGGGTCGACTGCGCCCAGGTCAGCCGGCCCGAGGTGTACTCCGGGGCCAGCATGCTCAGCGTGTACACCATCGACCTGGCGGCCCGCACCCTCGGCTCCGGCGACCCCACCACGATCGTCGCGGACGGCGAGACCGTCTACGGCACCGGCTCCAGCCTGTACATCGCCAACGACGACCGGTGGCGGGTGTGGTTCTGGTCCGGCCGGGACGGGATCCGGCAGCCGCCGAAGGACCGGACCCAGATCTTCCAGTTCGACACCTCGAAGCCCGGCCGGCCGGTGTACGTGGCCTCGGGCGAGGTGCCCGGCTGGCTGCTCAACCAGTACTCGCTGTCCGAACACGACGGCCGGCTGCGGGTGGCCACCACCACCGACCAGCGGATCTGGGGCGGCGAGTCCCGCGACACCTCGCACAGCGGCGTGTACGTGCTGCACCGCAAGGGCGACGCGCTCACCGAGGTGGGCCGGGTCGACGGGCTCGGCAAGGGCGAGCGGATCTACGCGGTGCGCTTCGTGGGGACCACCGGGTACGTGGTCACGTTCCGCCAGGTCGACCCGCTGTACGTGCTCGACCTGCGCACCCCGGACAAGCCGAAGGTCACGGGCGAACTGAAGATCAACGGGTACTCGGCGTACCTGCACCCCGCCGGTGACGGCCGCCTGATCGGGGTCGGCCAGGACGCCAGCGACCAGGGCCGGGTCAAGGGCACCCAGGTGTCGCTGTTCGACGTGCGCGATCCGGCGAAGCCCGGGCGGCTGGCGCAGTACGTGCTGGCCGGGGCGCACTCGGAGGCGGAGTTCGACCCGCACGCCTTCCTGTACTGGCCGAAGACCGGGCTGCTCGTCGTCCCCGTCTACGACCGGACCGGCACCGGCGTCCGCGGCACCGCCCTGGCGCTCAAGGTCGACGGTTCCTCGGTGACCGAGGCGGGCCGGGTCATCCTGGACGCCGGGCAGATCCGCCGCTCGCTGGTCATCGGCGACACGCTCTGGGTGGTCTCCGACGCGGGCCTCAAGGCCAGTGACCTGACCTCGCTGGCCCCCCAGGCCTGGGTCCCCTTCGCGTGACCGGGTGGGGCGCGCTCCGCACGCCCCACCCCCACACCGCGTCCGGGTGGGTGTCGCCGTCACGAGGGGGACGGCGACACCTCCCTGGTCAGCCCCGCCGGATCGAGTTCCCCCCATGGTGGTCGGCCACCGGCCCCACCTCCAGCCGCAACCTCCCCGACCGCCCGTAGCACCGCACGGGGTTGTCCCACAGCACCCCCTCCACCCGCTCCGCCCCGAACCCGGCCGCCAGCATCGCCTCGGCGGCCACCCGGGTGAGCAGCGGATCCGTCCGTCCCCAGTCGGCCGCCGAGTTCACCAGCACCCGCTCCGGCCCGTACTCCTCCACGAAGCCCACGAGCCGTTCCGGGCTCAGCTTCGCCTCCGGGTACACCGTGAAGCCGAGCCAGAACCCGGCGTCGGCCGCCAGCGGCGCGGTCTCCTCGTCCAGCTGGTCGAACACCACCAGCTCCGGGTCGATCCCCGACTCCCGGACCAGGTCGATGCTCCGGCGCACGCCGAGTGCCTTGTCCCGGTGCGGGGTGTGCACGAGCACCGGCAGCCCGTACCCGGCGGCCAGCTCCACCTGCCGGGCGAACGCCACGTCCTCGGCCGGGGTCATCGCGTCGTAGCCGACCTCGCCGACCGCGAGCACCCGGTCCCGGGCCAGGAACCGGGGCAGCTCGTCCAGGATCTCCGCGCAGCCGGGCTCGTTGGCCTCGCGCGGGTTGAGCCCGAGCGCGCAGTGGTGCGCGATCCCGTACTGCGCCGCCCGGAACGGCTCCCAGCCCAGCAGCGACTCGAAGTAGTCCACCTGGGAGCCGGCCGAGGTCCGGGGCTGCCCGGCCCAGGACGCCGGCTCCAGCACGGCGCGCACGCCGGCCGCGTGCAGGTCCTCGTAGTCGTCCGTGGTGCGCGCCGAGGCGTGCAGGTGCGGGTCGAAGATGCGCATCACTCAGGCTAGAAAGTCGAGCATCCGACACGCCCGGTTGAGTCGGGGTGACGACACGTGAGCGACCTATCCCCGGTACCCGGTGAAAGGCGCTATTTCTTCCCGAAGACGGTGCGGATGGCGAGGACCATGATGACCGCGCCGAGGGCGAGTCCGACGAGCTTGACCGCCGGGATGTCCTCCCAGGCGCGGTCCGCGAGCAGGCTGGCTAGCATCCGGGCATCGTAGCCGGATTCGGCGCCGCCGGGCGGATCACGTCCACGAGCTGCCGGGACCGGACCAGGCCGGCGTGGTAACCGGTCCGCTCGTGCGCCGCGACCGCCTCGACCGCCCGCGCCAGGGCCGCCCCGGTGTCCCCGGCCGCCAGCAGCGCCTCCGCGCACGCGGTCAGCGCCCGGCCCGCCACCGCCGCGTGCCCGTGCCGGCGGGCCAGCTCCAGGGCCCGTTCGGCGTGCGCGACGGAGCACTCGCACGCCGACAGCCCCAGCAGGGCCTCCGCCTGGCCGTACCGGTGCTCCACCTCCTCGGCGACCGCCAACGCCGACCGGTACGCCTCCGTCGCCCGCCCCGGGTCGCCGAGCCCCCGGTGCGCGTCCCCGATCACGACCAGCGCGTTGGCCTCGAACTCCGGGGCGTGCTGGGCCACGATCGACGGCAGCGCCCCGGCGGCCCGGTCGAGCGCGGCGGCGTGCTCGCCCCGGTCGCACAGCAGCCGGCCCAGCACGGTCAGGGTGTGGCCGGCCCCGTTGACGGTGCCCGACACGTCGAGCTGGACGAGCGCCCGGTCGAGCAGCGCACCGGCCTCGTCGAGCCGGCCCAGGCTCCGGGCGGCGTCGGCCAGGTTGGTGAGGGCGATCGCCCCGCTGGCCCGCTGCCCGTCGGTCGGGTCGCCGCGCAGCACCTCCTCGGCGAGGGCCACGGCCTCCGTCAGATAGCGGTACGCCCCGCGCAGGTCGCCCTGGTCGTACAGGAGGTCGCCCAGGTTGTTGGTGATCGTGGCCGTGCCGTGGCTCCAGCCGGCGGCCACGGCCAGGTCGAGCGCCGCCCGGTAGTGCTCGGTGGCCAGCTCCGGGTCGTTGGTCACGTACCGCGCGACGCCGAGGCTGAGCAGCATCGCCGCCCGGGCCAGCCCGTCGTCCTCCGCGACGGCGGCGTCCAGCGCGGCCTGCGCGCCGGCGAGCCAGTCCACGGCGTGCCGGCGGTGGTAGAGGTAGCCGCGCAGGGTGTCGGCGATCCGCCAGGAGTACTCCCGGGGGCCGTGTTCCGCCGTGTGCCGGATCGCGGCGACCAGGTTGGCCCGCTCGGACTCCAGCCAGGTCAGCGCGTCGGTGTCCAGGCGCACGGGGGTCGGCGCGGGCGGCAGGGTCAGCCGGGTGGCGCCGGAGTACAGCTGCTGGGCGGCGGCGTCGGCCGAGTGCAGGTACCAGTCGTGCAGCCGCCGGGTGGCCGCCTCCCGCTCGGGGTCGTCGGCGACCCGCTCCTCGGCGTACCGGCGCAACAGGTCGTGCAGCGCGTACCGGCCGCCGGACTCCCCGACCAGGTGCGCGGCGGTGAGCTGACGCAGTAGCCGGTCCGGGTCCGCCCCGGCGAGGGCGCGCGCCGCCCCGGCGGTCAGGTCGGGGCCGGGCACCAGGCCGAGGAACCGGAACAGCCGGGCGGCGTCGGGGGCCAGCGCCGCGTAGGACAGGTCGAACGCGGTGCGCACCGAGGCCTGCGGGTCGTCGTCGACCTCCAGCTCGCCGAGCAGGTCCCCGCCGCGCATCCGGGCCACGTGCGCGGCGATCCCGGGCCGGTCGAGCAGGTGCGCGGCCGTGATCCGCAGGGCCAGCGGCAGCCGGCCGCACAGCGCGATCAGCTCGGCGGTGGCCTCCGGCTCGGCGGCGACCGCGTCGGGGCCCAGGACGGACCGGAGGAACTCCGCCGCCTCGTCCGCGCTGAGCACCGGCAGTTCCAGCACCACGGCGCCGTCCCGGACGACGAGCCCGGTGAGCGCGTTGCGGCTGGTCACCAGGACCATGCAGTGTGGACCGGAGGGCAGCAGCGGCCGGACCTGGTCGGGGTGGTGGGCGTTGTCGAGGAGGATGAGCACCCGGCGGTCGGCGAGCAGGCTGCGGTACATGTCGGCGGCCTCCTCCAGGTGCGGCGGGATCCGCTCGGACGGCACCCCGAGGGCGCGCAGCAGCCGGGCCAGGGCCTCGGTGGGCGGTACGGGGGCGCTCGTGGAGTACCCGTGCAGGTTGAGGTGCAGTTGCCCGTCGGGGAACCGGTCGCGGATCCGGTGCGCCCAGTGCACGGCGAGGGTGGTCTTCCCGATCCCGCCGGTCCCGGTGACGGTGCTGATCACGACCGTGCCGCCGCCCGTGGGCAGCAGCGCGTCGAGCCGGTCGAGTTCGGGTTCGCGGCCGGTGAAGTCGGCCAGGTCCGGCGGCAGCTGGGCGGGGGTGCGCACCGGGGCGTCGTCGTGCAGCACCCGCTGGTGGGCGGCCGCCAGTTCAGGGCCGGGGTCCAGGCCGGTCTCCTCGGCGAGCCGCTCCCGGGCCGCCTCGTACGCGGCGAGGGCCTCCGGGCGCCGGCCGGCCCGGTGCAGGGCGGTGACCCGCAGCGCGGTGAACGTCTCCCGGAGCGGGTGGGCGGCGGTCAGCGCGGCCAGTTCGGGCAGCACCGCCGCGTACTCCCCGGCGGCGAGCTCGGCGGTCAGCCGGAGCCCGGTGGCGGCGAGGAACAGCTCGTCGAGGCCGCCGGCGAACCGCTGCCGGACCGCGTCGGTCGCGTCCGGGCCGAGCGCGGGGCCCCGCCACAGCGCGAACGCCTCCCGGAGCGGCGCGAGCGGCCGGTCGGACCCGCGGGCGGCGGCCACGAGGGCCCGGAACCGGTGCACGTCGATCCGGTCGGGGTCGGCCAGCAGCGTGTACCCGCCGCCTCCGGACCGCACCCGCGCGCTGGTGCCGGCCAGGGCCCTGCGGAGCCGGGAGACGTGCACCTGCACCCGGGACCGGGTCAGGTCCCCGCCGAGGAGGTCGACCAGGGTGTCGGTGGACACCGGGGTGTTGACCTGCAACAACAGCACGCCGAGGAGGCACCGTTCGCGTCGGCGGCCGAGGTCGACCGGAACGCCGTCGACCTGGGCCCGCACGCCGCCGAGTACCCGGAACTCCATGGCGCGAGGGTAGCTCGGCGGGTCAGACGTCCTCGCCCACGGTGGCCCGGACCGCGTCGCCCATCCCGTGCGGTCTCGTGCGCCGGGCGCCGTGCGCGGCCATCGGGTCGTCGCGCAGTTCGCGGACCAGGGCGACGCTGAGCGCGAGCAGGACGAGGACGAACGGGCCGGCCACGAGGATGGTGGCCTGTTTGAGGGCCTCCAGGCCGCCGGCGACCAGCAGGACGGCGGCAACGGCCCCGATCAGCACGCCCCACAGCACGACGAGGCTGTTGGGCGGCTTGAGGGCGCCGCGGCTGCTCAGGGAGCCCAGGACGAGGGAGGCGGAGTCGGCGCCGGTGACGAAGTACAGGCCGACGAGCACGATCGCGATCACGGAGGTGACGGTGGCCGCAGGCAGCGCGTCCAGCAGTCCGAACAGCGCCTGCTCGGCGCCGCCCTTCGTGGCCCCGATCAGGTCGGCGTCCCCGTCGGCCTGCAACTTCAGGGCGCTGCCGCCCATGATGGAGAACCAGACGGCGCTGGCCCCGCTGGGCACGAGCAGCACGCCGACCAGGAACTGCCGGATGGTGCGGCCCCGGGAGATCCGGGCGATGAACGTGCCGACGAACGGGGCCCAGGAGATCCACCAGGCCCAGTAGAAGATGGTCCAGCCGGACAGCCACGCCGGGTCGGAGAACGCGCCGGTCCGGGTGGACATCCGGACCAGGTCGGTCAGGTAGCTGCCCACGGCGGCGGGCAGCACGTCGAGGATGTACACGGTGGGGCCGACGACGAACACGAACAGCGCGAGGAGCACGGCGAGCCCCACGTTGGCGGTGGACATCCACTTCACGCCCCGGTGGATGCCGGAGAACGCCGACACCACGAACGCGGCGGTCAGCGAGCCGATGATGATCAGGTGCAGGGTCTTGGAGTCCGCGACCCCGGTGACGATGTTCAGCCCGGCGCCGACCTGGAGCGCGCCCAGGCCCAGGCTGGTGGCGGAGCCGAACACGGTCGCGAAGATGGCGATCAGGTCGATCACCCGGCCGGCGGCGCCGTCGGCCCGCTTTCCCAGGAGGGGTACGAACGCGGCACTGACCCGGTTGCCCCGGCCCTTGCGGAACGTGGCGTACGCCATCGCGAGCCCGGCGACCGCGTAGATCGCCCACGGGTGCAGGGTCCAGTGGAACAGGGTGTAGCGCATCGCCGCGTCGGCCGCCGGCCCGGTGAGCGGCGCCGCCCCGCTGGCCGGTGGCGGGGCCGCGAAGTGGCTGAGCGGCTCGGACACTGCGAAGAACATCAGGCCGATGCCCATGCCGGCGCTGAACATCATGGCGATCCACGCGACGGTGCGGAACTCCGGCTCGTCGTCGTCGCGGCCGAGCGGGATCCGGCCGTACCGGCTGACGGCGAGCAGCACCGCGAGGACCAGGAACGCGTCGGCGGCCACCACGAACAGCCAGCCGAAGGTGCCGATCACCCAGTCCAGCCCGGAGGTGGACGCCGCGAACAGCGAGTCGGCGTCGAGCGCGCCCCAGGCGACGACGGCGAGCACCACGCCGACCGCGATCCCCAGGACAATCCGGTCAACAGTGGGCTTTTCCGTCATGTGGCCACCGTACCGGCCGAGCTGAACACCCGGGCCGGAACGGACGGGGCAGAATCGTCCAGGTGACCATCGCGATACTGGGGCCCCTCGAGGTCGAGGGTGGGACGGTCCGCGGCGCGAGGCTGCGCACCCTGCTCGTCCTGCTCGCCCTCGAACCGGACCGGATCGTCACCACCGGACGGCTCGCCGACGCGCTCTGGGGCGGCGCGCCACCCGCCGAGGTGACCAACGCCCTGCAGGCCCTCGTCTCCCGGCTCCGCCGCGCGGTGCCCACCCTGGACCTCCGCTCGCACCCGGCCGGCTACCGGCTCCGGATCGCCCCGGAGGCCGTCGACGCCCGCCGGTTCGAGCAGCTCGCCGCCGCCGGCCGGGCCGCGCTGCCCGACGACCCGGCCGGGGCGCTGGCCATCCTGCGCGAGGCCCTCGGGCTGTGGCGCGGACCGGCGCTGGCCGACGTGGCCGACGCCGAGTTCGCCCGGGCCCCGGTCGCCCGGCTCACCGAACTGCGGCTGTCCGCCGTCGAGGACCGGGTCGCCGCCGAGCTGCGCGCCGGGATCGGGCCCGGGACGGTCGCGGAACTGGAGGGCCTGGTCGCGGAGTACCCGGTGCGCGAGTCCCTCGCCGTCGCCCTGATCCGGGTGCTGTCCGCCCTCGGCCGGCCCGGGGCCGCGCTCACCGCGTTCGAACGGGCCCGCGCGGAGCTCGCCGACCGGCTGGGCGCGGACCCGTCGCCGGCCCTCGCGGCGGCGCACCTGGAGGTCCTGCGCGCCGAACCGGCGGCCCCCGAAGCCGCCGCCCCCCGGCCCACCAACCTCCGGACCGGACTGACCAGCTTCGTCGGCCGCGACGCCGACCTCGACCGGGTCGGCGGCCTGCTGTCCGACGCCCGGCTCGTCACCCTGACCGGGCCGGGCGGGGCGGGCAAGACCCGGCTGGCAGGCGAGGCGGCCCGCCGGTACCTCGACCGGACCCCCGGGGCGGTGTGGATGGTCGAGCTGGCCCCGGTCACCGACGAGGCCGAGGTGCCCCAGACGATCCTGGCGGCCCTGGGCCTGCGCGAACAGGCCCTCTACCAGCGCCGGCGCTCCGCCCCCGAACCGGCGGACCTCGTCGGCCGGCTGGTCGAGGGCCTCGCCGGCAAGGACGTGCTCCTCGTCCTCGACAACTGCGAGCACGTGATCGGTACCGTCGCCGCCGTCACCGAGCGGCTCCTCGGCGAGTGCCCGGCGCTGCGGGTGCTGGCCACCAGCCGCGAACCGCTGGGCATCACCGGCGAGACACTGTGGCCGGTGGAGTCCCTGGACCTGCCACCGGACGCCGACGGGGACCCGACCCGGTACGCCGCCGTCCGGCTCTTCGTCGACCGGGCCACCGCCGCCCGCCCCGACTTCACGATGGACGACCGCACCGCCGGGGCCGTGGTCCGGATCTGCCGGGCGCTGGACGGCATGCCGCTGGCCATCGAACTGGCCGCCGCCCGGCTGCGCTCGATGGGCGTCGAACAGGTCGCCGGCCGGCTCGGGGACCGGTTCCGGCTGCTCACGGCCGGTAGCCGTACCGCGCTGCCCCGACACCAGACCCTGCGGGCCGTCGTCGACTGGAGCTGGGAACTCCTCAGCGAGGACGAGCGCGCCCTGTGGCGGGCGATGGCCGTGTTCGCCGGCGGGGCGACCCTGGAGGCCGTCGAGGAGATGTGCGGCGGGCCGGGGGCGGCCGACCTGGTCGCGGCGCTGGTCGACAAGTCGATCCTGGTGCCGGCCGGCGACCGGTACCGGATGCTGGAGACCATCCGCGAGTACGGCCTGGACCGGCTCGCCGACCACGGGGACACCGACCGGGTCCGCCGGGCGCACGCCACGTACTTCCTGGCCCTCGCCGAGCAGGCCGAGTCCCGGACCCGCGGCGCGGAGCAGGTGCCGTGGCTGGCCCGGCTGTCCGAGGAGCACGACAACCTGCACGGCGCGCTGCGCTGGGCGATCGCGGCCGGTGACGCGGACATCGCGGTCCGGCTGGCCGCCGCCCTCGGCTGGTACTGGGGCCTGCGCGGCCACCGCGTCGAGGGCGCGGCCCTGGCCGTCGACGCCCTGGCCCTGCCGGGCGGCGGCCCGCCGGCGTCCCGCGCGCTCGCCCACGTCCTGGGCGCGTTGAACATCGCGGAGGGCCGCCACGACGCCGAACTGGCGCTGAGCTGGCTGAACGTCGCCGCCGACATGGTGGTCGCCGACGACTCGCTGCTGTCCGCGCACCCGATGCTGCGGATCGTCGTCGCGATCCGTTCCCTGTTCCGGGACATGGAGGACGGCTCCGGCCTGGCGGAGCTGCGCGAGGTGTACGACGATCCGGACCCGTGGCTGGGGGCGGCGGCCCGGGTGGCGCACGCGTTCGTCGCGTTCAACGTGGGGTTCGAGGCCGAGACCGCCGAGGCCGACAGCCTGGCGTCGCTGGCCGTGTTCCGGCGGCTCGGGGACCGGTGGGGCATCTCGCTCGCCCTGTCGGCCGTGGCCGAGCACCGCACCCGGACCGGGGACCACCGGGGCGCGGCCACGGCGTACGCGGAGTCGGCGACCCTGACCGCCGAACTCGGCGCGTACGAGGACCTGCCGCAGTTCCAGACCCGCCAGGCCGAGCAGTGGTGGCTGGCCGGCGAGCACACCCGCGCGTGGGAGGTCCTGGCGGAGGCCCGGCGGGCGGCCGAGCGGGCCGGGCTGGTCGAGGGTGACGCCGCCGTGCACATGACCCACGGCCTGCTCGCCAAGTGGGAGGGCCGGACCGCCGAGGCCCGGGCCGCCCTCGCCCGCGCCGAGGAGCAGATCCGCTCGCCCACGCTGTCCGGCCAGGTCAGGGCCCTGATCTTCGGGTTGCTGGGCAGCCTGGACACGGCGGACGGCGACCTGGCCGGGGCGGGGGTCCGGTTGCGCGACGCGCTGACCTCGGCCGTGGCGGCCCGGGACGCCCCGGTCACCGCGGCGGTCCTGGTGTACCTCGCGGAGTTCGCGGTGGCCTCCGGCGACCCGGGCCGGGCCGCGGTGCTGCTCGGGGTGTGCGACAGCAGCCTGGGCGCCAGGGGTCCGGTGGGGCCGGACGCGGTGGCCGTGGCGACGGCCGCGTGGGCTGCCCTCGGCGAGGCGTACACCGGGTGCTACCAACGCGGCCGCTCCACGACCGTGCAGCAGGTACTCGCGGAGGTCATGTCCTCCGCATGAAGGCCCGCACCGCCAGGGTGGCGAACACGGCCGTGAACCCGGCGGCCCACAGCAGGGCCTGGAGGATCGGCTTCGCCTCCGCGCCGGTGACCCACAGGCCGCGCAGCGCGTCGGCGATGACGCTCACCGGGTTGATCTTCGCCCAGGCCTGCAGCCAGCCGGGCATCTTCTCGGTGGGCACGAACACGTTCCCGGTGAACGTGATGGGGAACAGCACGGTGAACCCGAAGATCTGCACCTTCTCGGGGTTGGCCGCGAGCATGCCGATCAGCACGGAGACCCAGGACACGGCCAGCGCGAACACCAGCAGCAGCAGGAAGCCGCCGAGGACGCTGAGCGGGTCGGTGCCGATCCGGAAGCCGAGCACCCAGCCGCCGCCGAGCAGCAGCGCCACGGCCCAGGACTGCTTGACGACGTCCGCGAGGATCCGCCCCGCCAGCGGCGCGGTCCGGGCGATGGGCAGGGACCGCAGCCGGTCGAAGACGCCCTTCTGCAGGTCGGTGCTGAGCCCGACGCCGGTGTTCATCGTGGCGAACAGGGCGTTCTGCACGATGATGCCGGGCAGGGCGAAGGTCAGGTAGTCCCCGGTACTCCCCATGATCGCGTTGCCGAACACGTACGTGAACAGCAGCAGGAACATGATCGGCTGGATGCTGAAGTCGAGCAGCTCGGCCGGGTTGTGCTTGATCTGCACCAGGGTGCGCCAGGCCAGGGTGAGGGTGTGCCGGAACCCGGCGGCCGGGCCGACCCGGGGGGTGAGTGTCAGGGTGGTCATGCTGCGGTCCCTTCGAGAACAGTGCGGTGCCCGGTCAGGGACAGGAAGACCTCGTCGAGGCTGGACCCGCGCAGCGCCAGCTCGCTGACGACGACGCCGGCGTCCTCCAGCCGGCGGACGACCAGGGGCATCGCGGCCGGGTCGGTGACGGGCGCGGAGACCAGGCCGCTGACGACCTGCGGGGTGGTGGTGGTCACGCCGTCCATCAGGGACAGCACGAGCGGGATCTGCCCCGGGTCGGCGGGCCGCACCTCGAGGGTCTGGCCGCCGGTGCGGGCCTTGAGGTCGGCGGGCGTGCCCTCGGCGATCACCCGGCCGTGGTCGACGACGGCGACGACGTCGGCGAGCAGGTCGGCCTCCTCCAGGTACTGCGTCGTGAGCAGCACCGTCGTGCCGTCCGCGACGAGCATCCGGATGATGTCCCACATCTCGTTGCGGCTGCGCGGGTCGAGCCCGGTGGTCGGCTCGTCCAGGTACAGCACCCGGGGCCGGCCGACGAGGCTCGCGGCCAGGTCGAGCCGGCGGCGCATCCCGCCCGAGTAGGTCTTCGCGGCCCGGCCGCCGGCCTCGTCGAGCCGGAAGTCGGCGAGCAGGGCGCTGGCCCGGGCCCTGGCGTCGGCGCGGCTGAGGCCGAGCAGCCGGCCGATCAGGACGAGGTTCTCCACCCCGGTGAGGGTCTCGTCGACGGACGCGTACTGCCCGGTCAGGCCGATCAGCTGCCGGACCTGGTGGGCCTGGGTGATCACGTCGTGCCCGCAGACCGTGGCGTGGCCGGCGTCGGGGCGCAGCAGGGTCGCGAGCACCCGCACGGTGGTGGTCTTGCCGGCCCCGTTGGGACCCAGGAGGCCCATGACCGTCCCGGTGCGCACCGAGAGGTCGACCCCGTCCAGGGCGGTGGTCTCCCCGTACCTCTTGACCAGCCCTTCGGCCTGAATCGCATAAGTCATGTCCGATACCCTGCACCCCGGGTCTGACAGTCCGCTGACACGGCGAAAACCCGCTGACAGCCCGCTGACGCGCCGGTACCGTCCTCGCCATGTCACAGACCCTGATCGAGGACGCCCTGGCGATCCTGCGCGACAAATACGTTTTTCCGGATAAGGCCGAGGAGGCGGCGGCCATCGTCGAGGCGAGCCTCGCGGCGGGCGAGTACGAGGGTCTGACCGAGGAGCAGCTCGGCGAGCGGCTCACGGAGCAGATCTACGCCGTGTGCGCCGACAAGCACCTCCGGGTCCGGGTCCGCGCGGCGGATCTCCAGGAGGCCGGCGAGAGCGAGGAGGACGCCGACGCGGTCTGGAACGAGCGCCAGCGCCTGACCAACTACGGCATCCTCAGGACCGAGCGGCTCGACGGCAACATCGGCTACATCAAGCTGCGCGGCGTCACCTCCCCGGGGATCGGCGGCGCGGCGATCGCGGCGGCCATGGAGCTGGTGGCCAACACCGAGGCGCTGATCTTCGACCTGACGGTCAACCGGGGCGGCGACCCGGACGGGGTCCAGATGTGGAACAGCTACCTGTTCAAGGACTCCGAGACCCACCTGAACAGCATCTACGACGCGGAGACCAAGCACACCCGCGACTACTGGACCCTGGCGCACGTGCCGGGCGCGCGCTACCTCGACAAGCCGGTCTACCTGCTGACCAGCAAGTCCACCTTCTCCGGTGGCGAGGAGTTCGCGTACAACCTCCAGGCGCTGGGGCGCGCGACGCTGATCGGGGAGACCACGGGCGGCGGGGCGCACCCGACCGACCAGTTCCCGGTGTCGAAGACGGTGGAGATCACGGTGCCGGTGGCCCGGTCGATCAACCCCGTGACGGGTACGAACTGGGAGGGCGTCGGCGTCGTCCCCGACATCGCGCTGCCGGCCGACGAGGCGTTCGCGCACGCGTACACCCTGGCGCTCCAGCACGTCGCCGCCACCTCGAAGTCACAGCTCGTACTGGAGGAGGCACAGTCCGCTCTGGAAAAATGAGGCACGCACTGCCAGTATTGATGAATGTCCATTGCTAGCCCGGCGTCCCCCCGCGAGGACGCGCTCACCACGTTCTTCGGGGCCTGGCTCGTCGGCGGCGCGCTCGCCGACGGCTGGGCCCACAACAACATCCGGACCCTGGAGACGATCTTCACGCCCTGGCACGCGATCCTCTACTCGGGATTCATCGCCACCGGCCTGTGGACCGTGTTCCTCGCCCACCGCCGCCGCGCCGCCCACCGGCTGTGGTGGCGCGACGCCTGGCCCGCCGGCTACCGGACCGGCGTCATCGGCGCGGTCATCTTCTTCTTCGCCGGCAACCTGGACCTGGTCTGGCACTCCGTCTTCGGGATCGAGACCGACCTCGACGCCCTGTTCAGCCCCACGCACGTCGGCCTCGCGATCGGATCCGGGCTGCTGCTGACCAGCCCGCTGCGGTCCTGGTGGGCGGCCGGCTCGACCGGGACGCTGCGCACCGCCGCCGGGGTGGGGGCCCTCGTCCTGGGCACGACGAGCACGGCCGTGTTCCTGATCTACGCCTCGGCGTTCCAGACGGTCCAGCCCACCGTGCCCTACGCCGGCGCCCAGGGCACCCCCGGCTACCTGGCCGCGGCGATGGCCCTGACGGCCTACCTGGTCACCACGGCGCTGCTCGTGCTGCCGCTGACCCTGGTGCTGCGCCGCCGGGCCGCCGTGCCGGGTGCGGCGACCGCGCTGGTGGCGGTCGTGGCGGCCTTCGCGGTGGGCCTCCTGGACCTGCCCCGGACCCAGACCGTCGCGGCGCTCGCGGCCGTCGGCGGCGCGATCGCGGTCGACCTGCTGCTGGGGTACCTGGACCGGACGCGCGGGCTCGACGCCCCGCTGCGGCTGCCCGTCGCCGGGGCGGTGTTCGCCGCCGTGGTCTGGTCGGCGCATCTACTCGCCCTCGACCTGGTCGCGGGCGTGCGCTGGCCGGTGGAGCTGTGGTCGGGCACGGTCGTGATGTCTGCGGCGGTCGGCGCGCTGATCGGCGGCCTGGCGGCCCGCCCGGTGCCCGCCGAGCCCGCGACGAGGGAGGCCGGGCCCGCCGTCGCGAGGACGCCGGACCCGGCCCGTACCCCCTAGAAGCTGAGTTTGTCCTGGTTCTTCTTGCCCCAGAAGAACCAGGCCAGGCTCCCGACGAACGGGAACGCGAACGCCACGACCGCCCAGAGGATCTTGGCGGCGGTCGTCAGCCGGTCGGCGCTGATGATGCTGATCAGCGCCGCGATGAACAGGATCAGGCTGCCGATCGAGCAGATCAGCCCGCAGGTGCCGGTGATCAGGCCCCAGACCCAGTTCTTGTCGTCGTCGTCACTCAGGTACGCGAGAAGGTCCATGCCTCACGCTAACCGACGGTGATCACCCTTGGGGCGGGTTCGCGAGCATTGTCCGGACTGCCCCGTCGAAGCCCTCGTCGCCGAGGTCGCGGCGCAGGTCCACGAAGTACGGGCCCTCGGCGGCCACCAGCTCCCGGCTCGGCGCGTGGTCCCCGGTCAGCGCCCGCTCGATCGACTCGGCGACCGCCTCGGGGCCGACCCCGGCGGCCGGGTCGGAGAAGGCCCGCCGGTACATGGCGTCCACCTGGGACTTCACCTCCGAGTACGGGCCGCCGGCCGCGCCGTTCGCCGCCAGGGTCCGCAGCGCGGTGGCCCCGAACTCGGTGCGCACCAGGCCCGGCTGGATCAGGGTCACCCCGATGCCGAACGGCCCGACCTCGTAGCGCAGCGCGTCGGCGAGGGACTCCAGCGCGTACTTCGTCAGGTGGTAGCCGGCCGCCGCCGGGAACGTGAACAGCCCGCCGGTCGAGCCGACGATCACGATCCGCCCCGCGCCGGCCGCCCGCATCCGGGGCAGCGCGAGCTGGCAGAGTCGCACGGTGCCCACCACATTGGTCTCGAAGCCCCGGCGCAGCGACTCGACGGGCAGCTCCTCCACGACCCCGTACTCGCCGTAGCCCGCGTTGTTGACCAGCCCGAACAGCGCGTCGCCGGCCTCGTCGACCACGGCGCGCATCGACTCCTCGTCGCAGGTGTCCAGCCGGCGCACCCGGGCCCCCGCCGCGGCCAGGTCGCGCAGGGTCTCGGGGTCGCGGGCGGTCGCGTAGACGGTCCAGTCCCCGGACGCGGTCAGGCGCTCGGCGGTGGCCCGGCCGATGCCGGTGGAACAGCCGGTGATGAGGACAGCGGGTTTCTCGGTCATGGGCACAAGTAGTAGCGGACCGGGGCGGCGGGGACTGTCAGCCTTTTGCCAGTTCGACCAGCTTGGCCGCGTACGCGTCGGCGGCCGCCGTGCTCTTCTTCAGGTCCTCGGCGGACGGTGCCTTGGGGTTGGGGAACAGGACGGTCACCTTGACGTGCAGCAACAGGGTGGCCGACTGGTAGAAGTAGCAGCGCGGCTGGTGGGAGAGGGTGGCGGTCTGCGGCCACTCGTACACCGACAGGCCGTTGCCGAGGGCGGTGTCCCGGCCGTCCAGGGGCTGGGGCAGCGCGTCGCCGCCGCCGGCCCGGCACAGTCCGAAGAAGGCCTTCTGGAGCTTGTCGGCCTGCACGGCCGCGGTCACCGGCTGCACGTGCGCCTCGGCGACGGCGGCGTGCCGGGTGGCCTGGCCGGAGTCGCCGGCCGGCAGTGCGAGGGCGTCCAGGCAGGTCACTCCCGTGGTGCCGTCGCCGCCGGAGATCGGCTGCAGCGCCGTGTGGTTGCTGGTGCCGACCCCGGTCGAGCCCGTGGCGGTCAACAGGGGCGCCAGCGCCGTCGTGCAGGTCGCGGCGAGGGTCTGCTGGGCGGCGTTCATCGACGCCGGGGGCGCGGGGGAGGGGACGGGGGCGGTCGGTTGGGCGGCCGGCGGGGGGCCGACACATCCCGAACCGAACAGGACCGCGCCGAGGGCGGCCGCGACCGCGAGGTGCCGGATGCTCATCGGCACACCGTACTGAAAACAAAGCTTCCAGAAAAGGGTGTCAATTCCTGGGATGGATCGCGATGAGTACCTGGTACTCCGGCTCGGACGGCTCCTCGGCCGCCCGGAACTCCTCCGCGAGCGCCAGCAACCGGGCCCGGAACTCCTCGGCGCGGGCCGGGGACACGTGCGCGATCGAGTGGCTGATCATGGCCCGGGTCTCCGGCGGCGCCTCGCGGCTCATCACGTTGTGGCCGGTCAGCAGGCGTTCGTTGATGTCCCCGCGCACCTGGTCGAACAGCGCCATCATCACGTCCTCCACCGCGCCCTCGGGGTCGCGGGGGTGGTCGGGGCCGCGCTGGAAGGTGATCCGCTGCTGGCTCGCGCCGTAGTGCTTCTCGATGATGCCGTTCACGATCCGGGTACTGCGGATCTGGAGCAGTGCGCGCTGCTCCAGAGTGTTCAGGTGGTAGTAGATCTTCGTGGTCGAGATGCCGACCCGCGACGCCAGTTCCTTGGCGGTCCACGAGCGGGTGTGGTCGGCCATCATCAACTCGAGCACCGTGAGGCGGATGGGATCGGCGAGTGCCTTGAGGGTGTCGACGTCCTGCACGATCCGGCGTGACGGTTCTTGCTCCATTCCCGCTACCTCATCACGTTCTGCCTTGATTTGGTTAAGGAAGTGTATCAAATGTTTGACAAAAGCTTGTCGTTTTACCAACAGTGAGCGTTACTTCGGGGCAGTCATACGAACAGGTCAAGCACAGGAGTGGCGATGAACGTCGACCCCCAGATCGTGATCCACGCGGTCGAACAGATCAAGGATGCGGGGGAGACCGTTTTCCGGATGTTTCTCGAGGAGATTACTCAGGTCGCCAGCGCCTTTGATGAGGGCACCCTCCCCGGGCACGACGGCGGCTGCTCGGCCGAGTGAGGAAGCAGGCCAGCCGGTACGTGATCGTCGGGTCCACCACCTTCCGCCACCCGGCCGGGCACCCCGTGCGCCCCGTCCTGCACGCGGCCACCGCCCGGGTCTACCTGGTCGACCCGGTCACCGCCGACCGGCTCGCGGGCGGCGCCCCGTTGCCCGACGACGCGGAACGGGCGCTGCACGCGGCCGGGCTGCTCGTCGACGCCGAGGTCGACGAGCCGGCGGCCGTGATCGCGGCGGGCCGGCGCGCGGTCGCCGACACCCGGGAGCGCCGGTTCGTGGTGATGCCGACGAGCTGGTGCAACATGTCCTGCTCGTACTGCGGGCAGGCCCATGTCCGGGGCGGCCCGGCGCCGGGCCACCGCGACCTGCTGGCGGCCCGGTTCACCGCCGCCGTCGACAGTGGCCGCTACGACACCGCGCACGTCTCCTGGTTCGGCGCCGAGCCCCTGGCGGGCTACGCCGTGGTCCGGGACCTGTCCCGGCGGTTCACCGCCGCGGCGGACGCGGCGGGCGTGGGCTACGCGGCCCACATGGTCACCAACGGCGCGCTGCTCGACGCCCGCAAGGTCGCGGCCCTGCACGTCGGGGACCGGGTGGGCCACTTCGAGGTCACTCTGGACGGTCCGGCCGCCGCGCACGACGCGAGCCGGCCCCTCAAGCGCGGCGGCGGGTCGTTCGCGCACGTCGTGGGGGTGATCGCCGCCGCCCTGGCCGAGCACGGGGGTCTGCACTGGCGGATCCGCACCAACGTCGGGGTGGCCAACGCGCACCTGGCCGACGAGTTCGCCGCGACCCTGGCGGCGGCGGGGCTCGCGGACCCCCGGGTCAGGATGTACACCGCGCCGCTGCACCCCTGGGGCAACGACGTCACCGACGCGGCGCTGGACCGGGCCGGGATGGCGGAGACGGAACTGGCGTGGCTGGCGGCGTACGCCCGGCACGGCCTGACCACCTCCCTGCTGCCGGGCGGCCCCAGGCCCGTCGTGTGCGTCGCGGTCACCCCGCACGCCGAGGTGGTCGCCGCCGACGGCGGGGTGTACACCTGCACCGAACAGCCCCTGGTGCCCGGCTTCGCCGACCGGCGGGTCGCGACCCTGGCGACCCTGGGTGACGGGGCGCGCCCGGCGGGGGAGTTCGACGACTGGGCCGACGCGCTGGAGGCCGACGAGACCGGCTGCCGGCGGTGCCGGATCCTGCCGTTGTGCGGGGGCGCGTGCCCGAAACTGTGGCGGGAGGGGCATGTGCCCTGCCCGCCGCTGAAGCACAACGTCGCGGGGCGGCTGGACCTCTACGCCCGCTCGGCGGGCTGCACGCCCCTCTGAGGCCGCAGGGTCACCACCTTGGCCTCGTTCCCCCGCGAGGCGAGGAGACCGCAGAGCGCGAGCCCGAGCGCGTTGGCGATCCCGTGGGCGACGGTCATCCAGGCCAGTCCGACGGTCGGGGCGCCGAAGGCCTCGCCGACCGCCCAGACCAGTGCGAGCACCACGGTGGCCGCGAGGGCGAGCGAGCTGAGCCGGAACAGGAACCCGTCCCGCCACAGCATCCAGCCGACGAGCCACATGCCGACGGTGAGCGCGAGGGCGCCGACGAGTTCGAGGTGGCCGCCGACGAAGTACCCGATCAGGATGGTCTCCGCGCCGATCGGCACCGTGAGGGCCGCGATCCGGGCGGCGGTCGAGTCCTGGTCGGTCCGCTGCACCAGGCCCGCGACGAGCGCGGCGGCGAATCCGGCGAAGTGCAGCTGCGGCAGGGCGAGCGCCAGGCCGCCGACGTCGACGGCGAACAGGCCGACCCCGGTGCGCTCGACGAGCAGGGCGGTGGCCGCGACGGCCGGGCTGACCAGGGCGGTGCGGACCGCCAGTTCCCGGGGGTTCCAGCCGGTCCGCCGGCCGGCCTGGAAGGCGACGATCAAGGTCATCATCAGGTACGCAGCGGCGAGTCCCGCGGCCGTCGCGCCCCGGGGCAGCCAGAGACTGATCGCGCCGGGCACCGCCGCGAGGGGCCAGAAGGTGCGCACGGCGGCCGGCAGGTGCAGCAGCCGCAGGCCGAGCGGGAGGATGACGAGCATGCCGAGGGTGACGATCAGGTTGACGAGGATGGTCATGGCATCCCTCTTTTCTTGAACGCGTTCAAGTTATCACGTCGAATTGATCGCGTTCATTGTGATGCTGGTCGCAGGCCCCGCGCTATGCCTGGATTGCCCGATCGGACTGGATCACGTGCCAGCCGTTGTTAGCCTCAGGGCATCGGCGGTCCTCGTCGGCCGCCCGGCTGTGGAGGGTGGTCGGTCGCGATGAACAGCTTGGACCGTGCCGTGGAGGCACTGCGCGCCGAGTTCCAGGGCGCACTGCTCACCCCCGGGGTACCCGGCTACGACGACGCCCGGACCCTCTTCAACGCCATGATCGACAAGCGGCCGGCCGTGATCGCGCAGTGCGCGGACGTCCCGGACGTGCAGAGCGCCCTGCGCCTGGCCCGGGACACCGGCCTGGAGATCGCCGTCCGGGGCGGCGGGCACGGCGTCGCCGGCGCGGCCCTCACCGACGGTGGCCTCGTGATCGACCTCCGTCGGTTGAACGCCGTCACCGTCAACCCCGACGCGCGGACCGCGACCGCCGCCGGCGGTGCGACCATGGGCGACCTCGACCGGGCCACCGCCCCCTACGGCCTGGCCACCACCGGCGGGCGGGTGTCCAGCACCGGGGTCGCCGGCTTCACCCTGGGCGGCGGCTCCGGCTGGATCGAGCGCAAGTTCGGCCTCGCGGTCGACCGACTGCTCGCGGTCGACCTGATCACCGCCGACGGGAGCGCCGTCCGGGCCAGCGAGCAGGAGAACCCCGACCTGTTCTGGGCGCTGCACGGCGGCGGCGGCAACTTCGGGGTCGCGACCGGGCTGACGTTCCGCCTCGACCCGCTCACCGACTTCTCCATCGCGCTGCTGCTCTGGCCGGCGGACCGGGGACCGGAGGTGGTCCGGCGCTGGCGCGACGTGATGGCCGACGCGCCTGACGAGGTGGGCGGCGGGACGATCTACCTGACCGCGTCCGCCGAGATGCCCTTCGTGCCCGCGAGCCTGTACGACCAGCTCGCCGTCGGGGTGCTGTTCACCTACCTGGGCGACGAACCGGGCGTCCGCGAGATCGCCCGGCCCCTGCTGGAGCTGGACCCGGCCGGCGAGATGATCACCTCGGTGCCCTACGCCGAGTTCCAGAGCATGCTCGACGACCCGCCCGGCTTCCGCAACTACTGGTCCGCCGAGCACCTCGACGCCCTGCCGGACCCGGCCGTGGACGCCTTCTGCGCGTCGGCCGGCGCCATGATCGTGCCCTCGCCGTCCCAGCACGCGATGATCGCGCTCGGCGGGGCCGTGGCGCGCGCGTCCGACGACTGGCCGATCTCGTTCCGGTCCGCGCCGTACGTGGTGCACCCGCTCGGGTTGTGGACCGACCCGGCCGACGACGAGCGCGGGCGGGCCTGGGCGCGGGGCGTGCGGTCGGCGATGGAGCCCTGGTCCACCGGCGACGTCTACCTCAACTTCACCGGGGACGAGGGGCACGAACGGGTGGTCGCCGGGTTCGGCAAGGCCAACTACGACCGGCTGGCCGCGATCAAGAGCCAGTACGACCCCGGCAACCTGTTCCACCTCAACCACAACATCCGGCCGGCGTAGGCCTGGCGCCCCCGGTCGGGTGGCCGCAGGCACCGGCGTTGTCCGGGCGGCCACCGGCACCTGGCGGGCGGCCACCGGCACCCTGACGGGGCGGCGCCGGCACCCTGGCCGGGCGGCCGGCGCCCGACCGGGGTGGTCGCGCTACAGCCGGTCGACCGCCGTGATCTCCAGGACCGCGATGCCCGCCTCGTCCGACGCCCGCAGGTCGACCTCCGCGCTGATCCCCCAGTCGTGGTCGCCCTCGGGGTCGTCGAAGATCTGCCGGACCAGCCAGCGGTCCTTCTCCACGGTGATCATCAGCATCGCCGGCCCGCGCGCGTCCGGACCGGTGCCCAGGCTGTCGTACTCCTCGAAGTACTCGTCCATCGCCCCGCGCCAGTCGAACCCGGGGTCGAGTTCCTCCAGCTCCTGGTTGCGGGCGGTCGCGGCCAGTTCGACCCGGCGGAAGAGCGCGTTGCGGACGAGGACCCGGAAGGCGCGCACGTTGTTCGTGACGGCCGGCGGGGCGGTGTCCACCGGCATCGCCCCGGTGTTCTCCTCGCCCGGGTTGCGGAGCTGCTCCCACTCGTCGAGCAGGCTGGAGTCGACCTGGCGGACCAGCTCGCCGAGCCACTCGATCAGGTCGTGCAGCTCCTCGGTCTTGGCGTCCTCGGGCACGGTCTGCCGCAGCGCCTTGTACGCGTCCGCCAGGTACCGCAGCACCAGCCCCTCGGAGCGGGCCAGCTGGTAGTAGCTGACGTACTCGACGAAGGTCATGCCCTGCTCGTACATGTCCCGGGCCACGCCCTTGGGGGACAGCCGCTGGTCGGCGACCCACGGGTGCCCCTTGCGGTAGGACTCGAACGCGGCCTCCAGCAGCTCGGCGAGCGGCTTGGGGTGCGTGACGTTCTCCAGGAGCGCCATCCGCTCCTCGTACTCGATGCCGTCGGCCTTCATCTGCTGCACCGCCGCGCCCTTGGCCTTGTTCTGCTGGGCGTAGAGGATCTGGCGCGGGTCCTCCAGCACCGCCTCGACGATGGAGACGACGTCGAGGGCGTAGCTGGGGGAGTTCTCGTCGAGCAGCTCGATGGCGGCCACCGCGAACGGGGACAGCGGCTGGTTGAGCGCGAAGCCGAGCTGGAGGTCGTCGGTGACCCGGATGCCCCCGTCGGCGTCCTGCTCCACGATGCCGGCGGTGCGCAGGCCCTTGTAGATGCCGATCGTGCGGCGGATGTGCGCGCGCTGGGCGGCCGGGGACTCGTGGTTGTCGGTGAGCAGGTGCCGCATGTTCGCGAAGGCGTTCCCGCCGCGCTCGATGACGTTGAGGACCATCGAGTGGCTGACGTGGAAGCTCGACGTCAGCGGCTCGGGCTCGGCGGACACCAGGCGGTGGAACGTGGGCTCGCCCCAGCCGACGAACCCCTCCGGCGGCTTCTTCTTCACGAGCTTGCGGAGCTTCTTGGCGTCCCCCGCCGCCTTGGCGACGGCCTTCTCGTTCTCCACGACGTGCTCGGGGGCCTGCACCATGACGGTGCCGACGGTGTCGTAGCCGGCCCGGCCCGCGCGTCCGGCGATCTG
The DNA here is from genome assembly GCF_053902585.1 of Longispora urticae. Classification (NCBI taxonomy): domain Bacteria; kingdom Bacillati; phylum Actinomycetota; class Actinomycetes; order Micromonosporales; family Micromonosporaceae; genus Longispora; species Longispora urticae. The sequence goes on along the minus strand of NZ_JAQZSH010000037.1, from coordinate 3,588 downwards.
GTGGAACTCGCGCGCCTTGAGCAGCCGCATCCGGATGCCGTCGAACTTGTTCAGCCCCGTGAACAGCACGGTGCGGATCGGCAGGTTGATCCCGACCCCGAGCGTGTCCGTCCCGCAGATGACCTTCAGGAGCCCGGCCTGCGCCAGAAGTTCCACCAGTCGGCGGTACTTGGGGAGCATGCCGGCATGGTGCACCCCGATCCCGTGCCGTACCAGTCGGGAAAGGGTCTTTCCGAAGCCGGCCGTGAACCGGAAGTTGCCGATCAGCTCCGCGATGGAGTCCTTCTCGGCCCGGGTGCACATGTTGATGCTCATCAGGGCGCTGGCCTGTTCGAGGGCGGCGGCCTGGGTGAAGTGCACGATGTACACCGGAGCCTGCTTCGTCTTGAGCAGCTCCTCGATCGTCTCGTGCAGCGGCGTCGTGACGTAGGAGTACAGCAGCGGCACGGGGCGCTCGCCGGAGCTCACCACGGCGGTCGGCCGGCCGGTCCGCCGGCTCAGGTCGTCGACGAACCGGGTGACATCGCCCAGGGTGGCCGACATCAGGATGAACTGGGCCTGGGGCAGCTCGATGATCGGGATCTGCCACGCCCAGCCCCGGTCGGGCTCCGCGTAGAAGTGGAACTCGTCCATGATCACCTGGCCGACGTCGGCGGACCTCCCCTCGCGCAGGGCGAGGTTGGCCAGGATCTCCGCCGTGCAGCAGATGATCGGCGCGTCCGGGTTGACCTGGGCGTCGCCGGTCATCATCCCGACGTTCTCGGGGCCGAACACCTGGCAGAGCGCGAAGAACTTCTCCGACACCAGGGCCTTGATCGGCGCGGTGTAGAAGGTGGTCCGGTCGTCGGCCAGGGCCGCGAAGTGCGCCCCGATCGCGACCATGCTCTTCCCCGAACCGGTCGGGGTGCTCAGGATCAGGTTCGCCCCGGAGACGATCTCGATCAGCGCCTCCTGCTGGGCCGGGTACAGGCTCAGGCCCTGGTCCTCGGACCAGGCGGTGAACGCCTCGAACAGGGCGTCGGGATCGGGGCTGCCCGGCAGGCGGTCGGTGAGAGTCATAGTGCCCTGATCGTGCCTGGTCGGGGTGGCTCCCGGCTACCCGGGGTGCCCCGGCGTGACCGAGATGCGACCATGCCGGGCCGCCGGGCGGACCCCGCGGGCCGGCGGCGCCGATGATCATCGGATCGGGGCGGTCCGGTCCGGCCGTGGTCCGGCCGTGGTCCGGCCGTGGTCCGCCCGTGGTCCGGGCGCGATCCGGTCCGGCCGGTCGGGGCCGGTCGGGAACGAACCGGGAGGCTCCCGGGCAGCCTCGGCAAGTCCGACTCCCGACTGTGGCCACCGCCGCCCGGGGAGGCCATCGTGGACCCGTCCGGATAAGGATAACTTTCCGACAGCTGAGGCCGATTCTCGAATAGCGACTTTCCGGACCTCCGTCCACTGTAGAAATGTTTAATGATGGCAGTCCTTGACACAGGTCTGTGATCGACTAATCCTTGTGACGTACCACCTTTCATCGCACTCATAGATGGAGAAAATATAATGCGCCGTGAAGACGAGCCCGTGGCCAAGTTCCGCGAGGACGAGCCCGTTGCCAAGTTCCGCGAGGACGAGCCGGTGGCGAAGTTCGAGAACGAGCCGCAGATCAAGGAAGCCGGCTAACTAGCACTCCGGAGGGCCCCGCTTCGGCGGGGCCCTCCGTCTATTTCCCGACGCGAGACGCAACAAGAGGAACGCGATGACCGACGAACGGCCACTGGTGCTGATGCTCCGCACGGGGACCCGCCCGTCCCGCGAGTTCCTTCTGAAGGCCATGTCGGCGAAATACCGGCTGCACCTTTTCACCAGTCTCGAGCCGTCGTGGGAGCTGCCCTACCTGACCGGGTGGACGAAGCACCTGACCCGCGACCCCGCCGACACCCTCGCCGCGGCCCGCGAGCTGCACGCCCGGGACCCGATCAGCGGCGTGATCAGCTACGACGAGGCCCGCGTGACCCAGGTCGCCTTCGTGGCCGACGGGCTCGGGCTGCCGCACGCGGGACTCGACGCCGCCGAGGCCTGCCGGTTCAAGAACGTGACCCGGCGGGTGCTGGAAGCCGCCGGGGTGCCCCAGCCGCGTTCGATCCCGGTCACCTCGCTGGAGGAGGCCCGGGTCGCCGCCGAGCGGATCGGCTACCCGGTCGTCGTCAAGCCGCACGACCTGCTCGCCGGGATGGGCGTGCTCCGGATCGACTCGCCCGACCAGCTCGAGGAGCGGTACCTCGACAGCACCGGCAACCCGGTCGGCGGCGTGCCGGACTACGTGTACGAGCCCCTGATCGAGGAGTGCGTCACCGGCACGGAGGTCAGCGTCGACTGCGCCCTGCACGGGGGGGAGCTGACCGTGCTGTGCCTGGCCCGCAAGGACACCGGCTTCGCGCCGTACTTCGTGGAGATCGGCCACACCGTCGACGGCGCCGACCCGCTGCTCGGCGACCCCGCGCTGCTCGACCTGCTCCGGGCCGCGCACAAGGCGATCGGCTACCGCGACGGCGTGACGCACACCGAGGTCATGCTGACGGCGGACGGCCCGAAGATCATCGAGATCAACGGTCGGATGGCCGGCGGGCACATCACCCAACTGGCGATGTTCGCGACCGGTACCGACGTGGGCCTCGCCGCCTGCGACGTCGCCTGCGGGCGGCCCCCGGTGGTCGGCACCGCGCCGGCCCGGGTCGCGGCCATCCGGTTCTTCTCCGTCGAGGAGGACGCCACGATCGACTCCCTCCGGTTCGACGAGGACGCGCTGCACCCGGCCGTGGACCACACCCTCGTCACCGCCGAGCCCGGCACCGCCGCCCAGCGGCCGCACGGCACGGGCTCCGGCCGGCTCGCCCTCGCCGTCGCGGTGGGGGACTCGACCCAGGAGTGCCGGGACGCGCTCGCGTCGGCCCAGGCCGCCCTGCGGATCAACCAGGACTAGACGGGTACGGCGCGCCCGCCCAGGGGCTCGCCGGCGCCTCCGGGAGGTTGCTCCTGTCTCCGGGCAGGGGCGACCTCCCGTGGCGTGTCCGGGGTCCGGCGCCCGGCCGCCCTGCGTCAGACGGGTACGGCGGCCCGCCGGGCACGCGCGGTCATCCCTCCGCGCGCCCCGACGGCCGTGCCGGGCTCAGCGGGCCTGGTGGCGGGCGCGCAGGGCCTTCTTGTCGACCTTGTTGGTCTCCGTCAACGGCATCGCGTCGATGAACTCGACCGCCACCGGCGTCCACGCCGCGCCCAGCTCGGCCAGGACGAGTTCCCGCAGTTCCTCACCCGTGACGGGTACGTCCGGGTTGCCGACCACGTACCCGTGCACGACCTCGCCGTACTTCTCGCTCGGCACGCCGATCACCGCCGCCGCGCGGACCCCCGGGTGCGCGGCGAGCAGGTCCTCGATCGGCCGGGCGAAGATGTTCGTGGAGCCCCAGCCGGTGAGGATCATGTCCTTGACCCGGTCGACGAGGAACAGGTTGCCCGTCGGGTCGAGGTAGCCGACGTCCCCGGTGCGCAGCCAGCCGTCCACCAGGGTCTCGGCGGTGAGTTCGGGCTGGCCCCAGTACCCGGCCATCATCA
>NZ_JAQZSH010000036.1:0-119438 GCF_053902585.1 Longispora urticae | reverse complement strand
CTGGACGCCGCCCTCGTCGCAGCCACGGTCGGGACCCTGTTCGGCACGATGGCCGTCGCCGGCCTGTTCTGGGCCTTGGTACACCGCGCCAGCCTCGGCGACGCGTCCCTGTGGCGATGCGTGACCGCCGGCCTGGCCTACCCGTTCTTCCTACTCATCGGCTTGATGGCCACCCTGCGCGGCCTCGGCCGACACCTCACCGGACGCGGCACCTGGGCCAAAACAGACCGCGTCATCGAAGAACCCGCATGACCACCGCACCCATCGTCGAGGAGACCCCATGACCGAGGTTCACCTCGTCGTCGGCACCCGCCCGGAAGCCATCAAGATCGCACCGCTGGTCCTCGCCGCCCGCGCGGCCGGCCGGATCACGCCCGTCATCGTGGCCACCGGTCAGCACCCGACCATGGTCGCCGAGGCCCTAGCCGCGTTCGGCCTGGACGTCGACGTCGCTTTGACCCTGGACCGGCGCACCGGAACCCAGCCGGAACTGGTCACCCAGATCCTCACCGGCCTCGACGCACACCTCGCCGCGACGAACCCCGCCGCCGTGGTCGTGCACGGGGACACCACCAGCACTCTCGCCGGGGCACTCGCCGCGTTCTGGCGACGGATCCCCGTCGTGCACCTGGAAGCCGGCCTGCGGTCCGGAGACCTCGCCTCACCGTTCCCCGAAGAGGCCAACCGGCGGCTCGTCGGACAGATCAGCCAACTCAACCTCGCACCCACCACCCGCGCCGAGGAGAACCTGCGCCGCGAAGGCGTCCCGGGCGAGGTCGTGTTGACGGGCAACACCGTCGTGGACGCGGCCCTCGCCGTCGCCGCGCGCAACCACCCCCTCGGGGATCCCCGGCTCGAAGACGTCCTCGCAGGCGGGCACCGCATCGTCCTGGTCACCGCGCACCGCCGCGAGTCCTGGGGCGCGCCGCTCGACCACATCCTGGGGGCCGTCGCCACCCTGCACGACCGCTACCCCGACCTGCGGATCGTCCTCCCCAGCCACCCCAACCCCGACGTGCGCGCCCAGGTCGACAACGGGCTCGCCCACCTGCCCCGGGTGACCATCACCGACCCGCTCCCGTACCAGGACCTCACCAGACTCCTCGCCGCCAGCCACCTCGTCCTGTCCGACTCCGGCGGCATCCAGGAGGAGGCGCCCACCTTCGGCGTACCCGTCCTCGTCCTGCGCGAGGTCACCGAGCGCGTCGAGGCCATCGAGGCCGGGTGCGCCCAACTGGTCGGCACCGACCCGGCGGTGATCCTCGCCGCCGCCGACCAGCTCCTCACGGACCCGGAGCGACACCGCCAGATGAGCACCGTCGTGAACCCGTTCGGCGACGGCACCGCCGGGGCACAGGCCGAGGAGGCAATCGTGCGGATGCTGTGGGAGCAGCGGACCGCCGCGGCCGCCCTGGCACTGCCGGCGCTGGCCAGCCTGCAACCCGGCGCGCAGCCGATGCTCACCGAGGCCGCGCACTGAGGCGATCGTCGATCTGGGTCGTCCCAGCCCACTTCTCGGTTTCCGGTTCGTGATTGCGCAGGTGGAGCGCGTTTCGCGTGTCCCACGGTGTCCCACGGACGGCGCGCGGACCGGCACACCGGTGGTCGGATCACTTCCGACGACAGCCCGACCGGGCGCACCGGAAGTGAAGGAAACGACCGCCATGACCACTCAGATCAGCGCGAACCCGACCGGCGCCAGCCGACCCCGCGGGAAGCGGTTCACCCTCGACGGCTCACTGTGGGTACTGCAGGTGCTGGGCGGCTTCTTCTTCGCCGGCAGCGGCTTCGGCAAGGTACTGCTCTACGACGACGCCCTGTACGCGACGGCCCCCCGGGCCGTCGCCTGGTACGCGGCGGTCCCCCAGCCGCTGATCGTCTTCATCGGGATCGTCGAGGTGCTCGGCGGCATCGGGCTGATCCTGCCCGCGCTGACCCGGGTCGCGCCGAAGCTGACGCCGCTCGCCGGCGCCGGCCTGGCTCTGACGATGATCCTCGCGGCCGGCTTCCACGTCCTGCGCGGCGAGTACGAGCTGGTGCCGGCCAACATCGTGCTGGGAGGAGTGGCGGGGTTCCTCGCGCACGGCCGGTGGAACCTGCGGCCCGTCGGGTCCGGACCGCTCACCACCGGGCGGGTACTCGGATCAGTCGCGGTCGTCGCCGCGCTGGCCCTGCTGGTGTTCGGCCCGACGTGGTACACGATGACCCACGCCCGGTTCTGAGGCGCTCCCCGGCGGCGGGTGCCAGGTGCCGAGCCAGGTCGTGGCGTGTGCCGACAGGACGCGGGCGAGCTCCGTCGGGGCGTCGCGGGCCACGAGATGGCCGGCGTCCGGTACCCAGGAGATGGTGACCCCGGGGTTGGCCCTGCGGAGCCGGTCCACCTCGGCGTCGCCCAGCGGGGACCGTCCCCCGCGCACGAGCAGGAGGGGTACGTCCAGCGCCGCGGCCCCCGCCAGCAGTTCGGGGCCCGAGGCCAGGATGTCCGCCACGAGGTGGGCGTAGGGGTCGAGGAGGCCGCGGTCACCGAGCCCGGCGAGCACCCCGCCGGGATCCGGGGCCGGGACGACGTCCACGAGCACGAGGCCGGCGACGCGGTGCGCGACGGCGGGTTGCGCCAGGGCGGCCAGGGCGGCGAACCCGCCGAGGGAGGCGCCGACCACGACGATCGGCGCCGGCTCCCGGGCCAGCATCGCGAGCACGTCGTCGGTGAGGGTCCGCAGGGTGGTCGCCCGGCCCGGGCTGTCCCCGTGTCCGCGCAGGTCGTAGGCCACCGTCCGCAGCCCGTGCCCGGTCATCCGCGCCGCGACCGGGGCCCAGACACCGCGGTGTTCCCCGCCCGCGTGGAGCAGCAGGACCGTCGGTCCCGTGCCGGTCACCGTGCCGTGCAGGGTGACCTCGCCCAGGTCGAGGGTGATCTCTGCCATCGGGACTCCCCCCTGCCGTGAGGTCCCAAGGTACCGGAGCCGGTGGCTAGGGTGGGTCCCGTGCAGCTCACCGACGACGCGGTCCGGACCGTCCGGCTCCGCGCCCAGCTCCTGGCCGATCCCGTGGACACGGTCGCCGCCGTCGCGGCGCGGGTCCCCGTCCAGGCCCAGGCCACGCCCGCCGCCCGGTTGGCGGTGCGGGCCCGCAGTACCGGCCTGACCAGGACCGATGTGGACGCGGCCCGCGCCGACGGCTCCGTGGTCCGCACGTGGGCGATGCGGGGCACCCTGCACCTGCTGGCCGCCGCCGACGTGCGGTGGATCGTCGGGCTGCTCGGGCCGCGGTTCGCCAGGGCCGGCCGGGGGCGGCGGTACCAGCTCGGGCTCGACGACGAGGTGGCCGAGCGCGGTCTGACCGTGCTGGCGGCGGTGCTCGCCGACGGTCCGCTCGCCCGGGACGCGATCGTCGAGCGGCTCGCCGGGCACGGCTTCCGACTGGACGGGCGGTCCCAGGCCCCGGCGCACCTGCTCGCGCTCGCCGCGCACCGGGGGCTGGTCTGCTGCGGTCCGGAGGAGACGTACACCCTGCTCGACGACTGGGTACCAGCCTCGCCGGCGCCCGACGACCCGCTCGCCGAGCTGGCCCGCCGGTATCTCGCGGGGCACGGGGTCGCCGGTCCCGAGGACCTCGCCGCCTGGTCGGGGCTACCGCTCGGCACGGCGCGCCGCGCGTTCGACGCGATCCGGGCCGAGCTGCGGCCCGCCGGGCCCGGGTTCGCGCTCGCCGGGACGGACCTCGCCCCCGACCGGGAGGGGACGGCCCGGCTGCTGGGCGCGTTCGACACGTACCTGTTGGGGTACCGGGCCCGCGACGTCGACCCGGCGCACGCCCGACGGATCAACACGGGTGGCGGCATGATCGCGCCGACCGCCCTGGTCAGCGGGTCGGTGGTCGGTACGTGGCGGCTCGAACGCGGCACCGCGACCGTGGAGCCCTTCGGCGCGCTGTCGGCGGGGGCGGTCGCGGAGCTGGAGGTCGAGGCCGCCGACCTGGGCAGGTTCCTGGGCGAACCCGTCCGCCTCGCCGTCGCCTGACGGGAGTCGCCCCGGGCAGGGGCGGCTCCGCCGGATCCGTCGCGTGGCGTCACCTCCGCGATGCCCGACCAGCCGGGACACCCGCCCGTCGGCCGGCGCCTCACCGGCTTCGGGCTGCCGGCCCCGGATGCCCGTCACCCGGGTGTGGATCCGAACCGCTGCCCTGACCCGACACCCGCGACCCAACCTGCCAATTGGTCGTTGGCCGGCGCGGCGCACCGGTGGGCTGTGGGTCGGCTCGGGGTGCTGGTGGGCTGTGGGCCGGCTCGCGGCCCGCCTATGGGCGCTGGCGCTGGCGTGCGGCCCGCCGGTGGGTAATTGGCTGGCGCGCGGCGTGACGGGGCGGGGATGATCCGGGCTGGTGCCATGTCGGGTCCGACCCGTCCTGTGAGGGAGTAGTCACGTGCCCCATGTCGAGGTCCGCCCGGCCACCGGGGCACTGCGCGGCGTCTGGGAGTCGGACGTGGCCGTCTTCCGAGGCATCCCGTTCGCCGAGCCGCCCGTCGGCGCGCTTCGGTTCGCCGCACCCGAGCCGGTGCGTGCCTGGGACGGGGTGCGCGACGCCCTGTCGTTCGGCCCGCCGCCCCCGCAGGCCGGCGTGTTCGGCATGGACACCGTGGCGCGGGACGCGGGCGGGGACTGGCTGACCGTCAACGTGTTCTCCCCCGCGCCGGATCCCGGCGCGGGGCTCCCGGTCATGGTGTGGATCCAGGGCGGCGCCTACACGATCGGGATGTCCGGCCTCCCCGAGTGGGACGGCACCAGGCTCGCGCGGGACGGCGTCGTGGTGGTGACGTTCAACTACCGGGTGGGGATCGAGGGGTTCGCGCGGATCGAGGGGGCGCCCGCCAACCGGGGCCTGCTCGACCAGGTCGCCGCGCTGGAGTGGGTCCGCGACAACATCCGCGCCTTCGGCGGCGCCCCCGACCGGGTGACCGTCTTCGGCCAGTCGGCCGGGGGCGGATCGGTCGCCGCCCTGCTGGCGATGCCGCGCGCGGCCGGGCTCTTCCACCGCGCCATCGCGCAGAGCGTGCAGGGCACGTACTTCACGCCGGAACTCGCCGCCGACATCGCCACCGCCTTCGCCGCCGAGCTCGGACTGCGGCCCACGGTGGCCGACCTGTCGACCGTGGCCCCGGCCCTCCTTCCCGCCGCCGGGGACACGGTCACCGCCAGGATCGGACAGTGGGCGCACCGCTGGGGGCTGGCCGCGCACCGGACGATCCCGTTCTCCCCCGTCCTCGACGAGGACACCCTTCCCGTCACCCCGTGGCAGGCCCTGGCCGACGGGGCCGGCCGCGACATCGGGCTCCTCGTCGGCCACACGCGCGACGAGCAGCGGCTGCTCACCGCGCTCGACGGCCTGCTCGGACAGGTGACGCCGGAGCTGGCTGCGGCCGCGCTGGACGACCTGGGCCCCGGACCGGACGGCGCGCGCCGGTACCGCGACGCCTTCCCCGCGGCGGGACCGGAGGAGCTGTACGAGCTGGTCAACTCCGACCGCCTGTTCCGCATGCCGACCCTGCACCTCGCCCGGGCGCAGACCACCGGCGGCGGGCGTGCCTTCCTCTACGAGCTGACCTGGTCCGCCCCGGGGATGGGCGGTGTCCTCGGCGCCTGCCACGGCCTCGACGTACCCCTCGTCTTCGGCAATCTGGACCGCGGTCAGCCCGCCAAGCTGATCGGCGAGGGACCCTCCCCCGAGGCGGAGGCGCTGTCCGGACGGATGCGCGCCGCGTGGACGGCGTTCGCCACGCACGGCGACCCCGGCTGGCCGGCCTACGACGACGGGCGACGCCGCACGCGGATCTTCGACGTGGAGCAGGCCGTCACCGCCTACCCGGAGGAGGCGTCCCGGCTGATCTGGCGGGACCACACGTTCCCGGCGTTGCCGCTGCTCGGTCGGTAGGCGCGGCCGTTCCCCGGGTGCCGATGGCGGGCCGCGACCGGCGCGGCTAGGGTCGGGCCATGGTCAGCAGCAGCGCGCCGGACGTCGACGCCTACATCGCCGAGGCCCCCGAGGGGCGGCGCGCCGCGTTGACCCGGCTGGCCGCGCTGTGCCGGGCCGAGCTGACCGGCTTCGACGAGGTGATGGCCTACGGCATGCCCGGTTACGTGCGGGACGGCACGGACGGGGTCGCGTTCGCCAGCCAGAAGCAGTACATCTCGTTCTATCTGCTCCGCACCGACGTGCGGGACGCGTTCGCCGAGCGGCTCGCCGGGCTGCCGATGGGCAAGGGCTGCATCCGGTTCCGTAACCCCGAGAAGATCGACTTCGACCTGGTACGGGACCTGCTGCGCGCGACGGCTGCGACCCGTGGAACGGCCTGCTGACGGGGCTGTCGACCGGCCCAGTCCTGGCCCGCCCACCGCGCCGCAGCGGATCATCCGTGCGGGACGACGGCAGGGATCGCGCGGCACCGGACGCCCAGCGGTGGGTTTCAGCATCGTGCCACGCCACCGGTGTGGCCGCTGTCGGGGCTCCTAGACTGGCCCCGGAGACCGACCGTCGATCCCCGGAGCAGCCGATGTCCACCGCCCTGCTGGCACTCGTCGGCGACGCCGTCCGCGTCGACCGCCCCCTCCTGGCCTACCGCGACGACGCCACCGGCGAGCACGTCGAGCTGAGCGCCACGGACCTCGGCGGCTGGGTCGCCCGGACCGCGAGCCTGCTGCGCGACGGGTGCGGGCTGCGGCCCGGCGACCGGGTCGCGGTCCTGGCGCCGCCGCACTGGCAGACCGCCGCCGTGCTGCTGGGCGCCTGGTCGCTCGGCCTGTCCGTGTCGTTCCGCTCGTGGGCGGCGGCGGGACTGTCCGACGCCCGGGACTCCGACGCGCCCTTCGACGCGGTGTTCGTCACGCGCGGCCGGCTCGGCAGCTGGCTGGAGACCGTGCCGGAGGCCAACCACAGGTTCGTGCTCAACCTCGCTCCCGGCGACGCCGAACGCCCGCCCGCCGAGGGCTTCTACCTCGACTTCCTCGCGGAGGTCGGCCGCTTCCCGGACGTCACGCCGGCGTACGCGGAGGTCCGGCCCCACGACGCGGCGAGCCCGGACGGCACCACCTACGAGGAGTGGGCCCGGGCGGCACGGGGTGTCGCCGAGCACATCGGTGTCCGCCCGGGCGACCGGCTGCTGGTCGACGTGACCGCGTCCGAGGAGCCGCTGATGTGGCTGCTCGCGCCGCTGTCGGTGGGCGCCTCGATCCTGCTGTACGCGAATCTCGACGAGGCCACCCTGGCCGGCCTGGTCTGACGGGTCCGGAAGCCGCACGTCCGGGCTCTCGGCGGAGGAACGCCGGGGTCAGCCCGGGGCGAGGAGGCGGAAGCGGGGCGGCGCGCGGAATCGCCGTCGGAACCGACCGTTCGTCCGACGACGGTGGTAGCGCGGACGGCCAGGCGGGAATGGATGATCAGCGGAAAACCCACCCGGATGACACCCGGTCCCGCTGGTAACGTCCACAATGGCCACTGATCGGAACGCATCCGCAATGCGAATCCCGCGCCTATTTCCCCTTGTGAACCTCGCCTGATTCGCAGCCCACGAGAGGTACGTTCCATTCTCCCAGAAGGGAAGAAAGTGAACTACTCGGAGTCCGGTTGGAACACCCATTCGCTGACTGATCGGGAAAGCGAGCTGATACATGACCTCGCCGCTGTGACCGACCACGATCCCTACGACGACCTGGAGGGCTTCTCCCGCGAAGCGGCGCACGCGTGGGCCGCCCTGGACGATCACACCCGCCACCTCGTGACGTCCCTGGCGGACGGCTCGAGCGAGCGCCCCGAGCTCTACGTCTCGAACCTTCCCGAGGTCAGGAACCTGCCGCCCACGCCCTCGGTCACCCGCTCCTGGGCGCGGATCCCCCACGACCAGGTCAGTGAGGCGGCCATGCTGACCTTCGCCGTCGGTCTCGGCCACCCGATGTCGTACCTCGACCAACGCGACGGCTCGGTGTTCCACGACATCTATCCCACCTCCGGCAACGCGGCGGAGGTCTCCAGTCAGAGCTCCATTGTCAGCCTCGGACACCACACGGAAATGTTCTTCCATCCGGAACCGCCGGACTTTCTGATGCTGCACTGCCTGCGCTCGCTGCCGGAACGCCGCGCGTACACGAGCGTTTCGAGCCTTGGTGACATGGAGGCGATTCTGGACGACGAAGACCGTCAGGTCCTGCGCGAGCCGCTCTTCGCCCTCGACCTCGCACGCCTGCACGGCATGTACGTCAACGAGGGCCGCCCCATCGCCGAGGACGATCCGCGTCCCCGCGTACCGGCGATCTCCTCTCCGGCGGCGACGCAGCGGTTCCGGTTCGAACCCGGGCTCGTGACACCGACGACGGCCGCCGCCGCACGCGCGATGCACCACGCGGAGGACGCCGCCGACCGGGTGGCCGTCCGGGGCACCATCCGGGAGCGGGGCCTGTTCATCGTGGACAACCGGCGTGCCGCGCACTCCAGGTCGCCCTTCAGCGCCCGGTTCGACGGCCGGGACCGCTGGCTGAAGCGCATGATGATCGGCACCGCGCCCGCCTTCCGGTCCGGCGTCATCCGGCACCACGATCTGGACCTGCTCCGGACCTGGCGCGCCAACGGTGCCATCATCGAGCACGTCGCCTACCCGGCACGGGGCTGACCATGGCGCTTCCTTTCACCGCCACCTCCTTCGCGTTGCCCGCGTCGGGCTTCGAGGACGGCCTGGTCGAGGCCGTCGGTTCCGAACTCGCCGTCTCCGGCATCGCGCGCGTCACGGGATTTCCCGGCGACCCCCGGATGTTCGTGGACTTCCTCGCCATGCTGGGCGAACCGCTGTGCTACTACGGCGACAGCAAGGGGACCCATCCCGACCATCCGGCGATCTGGCGGATCAGGTACGAGCCCAGGGACGCCGCCAACGGTGACGCCCACGCCGTGGCCGGACCACTCGTCCCGCACTCGTCGCAGGCGCTCCGGTCACCACGGCCGCCGTACTTCGGCATGCTCATGGTCGACAACGGCTGGCAGGACCTGCCCGATGGCCACACCGGCGCGTCCCTCGTCGTGGCCTGGCGCGACGCCGTCCGACTGCTCCACCTCGCCCCGCACGGCGCGGAGACCCTGGCTGACCTGTTCGCCCCGGTGCCATTTCCCGACGGCCTCGCACGTCCCGTCGCGTACACCCTGGCCACGGCCGACGACGACGCCGACATCGGCGTACGCCTGAAGAGTGATCTGCTGTCCTTTCTCACGGAACACGTGCCCGACCATCCCGGGATCCCCGCGGTCCGGCGACTGACGGAAGCCGCCGTCGCGGTGGCCAGGCGGGTCCAACTGGCCTCGGGCGACCTGCTCATCGTCGACAATGACCGGTGGGGGCACGGCCGCGAGTCCGTCGTGGGCAGCCGGCCCGGACCGGACGGCGGCCTGGTGCTCAACCCCCGGGAACTGTGGAGTACGACGGTCGGTTGACCCGTGGACGTCGCACCTCGACGGCCTCCGGAGGGTCGGGGTCAGCCCGGGGCGAGGAGACAGAACTCGTTGCCCTCCGGGTCGGCCAGCACCGTCCACGGGACCTCGCCGCCGCCCAGGTCGACGGCGGTGGCGCCGAGCGCCCGGAGCCTGGCCGCCTCGACGTCCACGTCGTCCCCCGGGTACGGCCGGACGTCGAGGTGGACGCGGTTCCACCCGGTCTTCCTGTCGGGTACCCGGACGAACTCCAGGTACGGGCCGACGCCCGCGGCGGAGCGCAGTGTCGCACCGTCGTCGGTCACCTCGCCCACGGTCCAGTCCATGGCCCGGCCCCAGAATCCGGCCATGGCTCGCGGATCCGCGCAGCCGACCACCACGGCGGCGACGGGTCCGGTGTCCCGGTAGATCTCCCGGGGCTCCAGCACGCAGAACTCGTTGCCCTCCGGGTCGGCCAGCACCGTCCACGGCACGTCACCCTGGCCCACGTCTGCGGGTGTCGCCCCGAGACCGGTCAGGCGCGCCACCAGCTCCGCCCGGTGGGCCTCGGAGGTGGTGGCGAGGTCGACGTGCACGCGGTTCCTCGCCGTCTTCGGCTCCGGGGAGACGACGAGGTCGACGCAGACGGCGACCGGGTCCGGGTAGACGAAGCCCTCGGGTTCGAGGTTGGTCACGCCGGGTGCCTCGCTGGAGACTCCCCAGCCGAGCGCCGCCGCCCAGAAACCGCCCAACGCCGCGTCGTCCCGGGCCTTCATGGTGATCTGCACAAGCCGCGTTGCCACACCGGCGATCCTAGATGATCACCAGGCGGGCTCCGCCGCCGAACCCGGGCGCGGCGCCGGGTCGGTTGGCCGACCTGTCGGGGGGCGCCGACGACGTCCCCCTGAGAGCGTCGCGGAGCGCGAAGTCGGCTCCGTGTCGACCGGGCCGCCCGGTGGGGGCCAGCCCGCCGCGGCGGCGATCTGGTCGACCGCGGCGAGGAGGGTGGTCGGGTGGGCGATCACGCGTTCGCCGACGAGGCCGAGGACGTCGCCGGGCAGGTACCACCCGCGCATGTCGTCGATGGAGAACTCCGCCGCCTGCGGTCGGCCGCCGTGCCTGCGGACGGTCTCCTCGAACGGCACATCCAGGTACCAGAGGTGGACGGGGCCCTGGTGCGACGCGACCAGGTCGCCCACCATGTCCCCGTATCTGGCGCTGGCGAGGATCCCCTCCAGGATCACGTGGTACCCGTGGTCGAGCAGAAAGGTCGCGTTGTGGGCGACGAACGCCGGCGCGAGCCCGCCGGCGTTGTCGCGCTCGCGCAGGATGTGCCGGCGGAGCTGGTCCTGTTCCAGCAGCGCGACGCCCCGGCCGTACCGGAGCCGCACCTGGCGCGCCACGGTCGTCTTCCCCGAGCCCGAGTTGCCGCGGATGACGATCAGCGTCCGCGGGCCCGTACCGTTATCGTCTTGTTCGTTCTGCACTGTCCGGATCCTACCGATCACAAGGTCCGGTGGTTCCGCCAGCGGCCACCACTCAGGAGGGCCAGGGCGCCCCGCCGGCCAGGGCGTCGCCCAGCGGGGTCCGGCGGTAGAGCACGGAGCGGCCGGACCGGGCCCGGTCGAGCAGCCCGGCGCGGAGCAGGACGGTGAGATGGTCGCCGACCGCGCCGGGGGCCATCGCGAGGGACCGGGCGAGCTGGGTACCGCTGGCCGGCTCGTCGAGGGCCAGCAGCAGCCGGGCCCGGGACCGGCCGAGGAGCTGGCCGAGCGGTTCGGCGTCCGGCGCGGAGGTCGCCTGCCACAGGGCGCCGACGCCGCGCGCCGGGTAGACCAGGGTCTTGGGCCATGGTGGTTGGGTGTGCGCGGCGACGCCCGGCCAGACGAAGACGGACGGCACGAGCAGCAGGCCGTCGCCGCCGAGCCGGGCCTGGTTGTCCTCTCGGCTGTCCAGTACCTCGATGCCGTCGGCGTGCCAGCGGACCCGGGGGTGCAGTCCCTCGATCGCCGCCGACCAGCCGCCCCGGCCGAGCAGTCCGGAACGGTGCAGCACGTCGCGTTCCAGGATCGCCCGGAACTGGGGCCAGTCGGCGGCGAGCAGGCCGTGCCAGGCGGCCTCCAGGGCGTCGGCGAGCCGGGCCACCACATCGGGCCGGGTCAGGACGTCGAGGGCCGAGGGTTGGCGGCGGAGGCACTCGTCGATCTCGGCGCGCGCCGTGGCCGGGTCGGTGGCCCGGACGGTCGCGAGGTCGGCCTCCCAGGTCTGGGCGAGGCCTTGCGGGGGCGGCACGATGAAGCCGGCGCCGTGGCCGGGGGTGTGCAGAGCGAGAACAGCGTCGAGGGGTACCTCCCGGCGCAGTCGCCCGAACACCGGGGCGAGCCGGGCCGCCCAGGATGGCGGCAGTCGGTGTCCGTGTCGTCCGGCGAGCGCCGTGATCAGCCCGTTGAGCTCCCAGAGCGGGGAGATGCCGAACCGGCTGCGGACCAGGTCCTCGGCGGTTGCCTCGAAGCGCAGCATCCACCGAGGTTACGCCACTGGACGTAAGATTGGCCCGTGCGGGACGGCCCGGCCAGGATTCCGGCATGACGGAACGCGCCACGTTCGGACAGGTCCTCGCCGAGCCGACCTTCAGGATCATCTTCGGTACCCGCACGCTCGCCATCGCCGCCAACACCGTGCGGATGGTCGCCCTGTCCGTACTGGTCTACGCGCTGACCGGCTCGCCGCTGCTGGGCGCGGTGACCTTCGGGATCGGCTTCCTGCCGCAACTCCTCGGCGGGGTACTCCTCGGCGCGTACGCCGACCGGCTCCGGCCGCGCCGGCTCATCACGGCCGGCTACCTGCTGGAGGCCGCCAGCGCGCTGCTCCTCGGCCTCGGCGGCCTGCCGGTGTGGGCGATGCTGGTCGTCGTCGCGCTGGTGGCGTGCCTGAGCCCGGTGTTCGGCGGGGCGTCGAGCAAGCTGGTCGCCGTCGCGCTGACCGGGGACACCTACGTCCTCGGCCGGTCGTTGATGAGCATGGCCTCCTCGGGCGCGCAGCTGCTGGGGCTCGCGGGGGCCGGGGCCGCCGTCGCGTTCCTCGGGGCGCGGGAGGCGTTGCTGGTCAGCGCCGGCTGCATGCTGGTCGCGGCGTTGGTGGTCCGGTGGCGGCTGACCGACTTCGCGACCGCGGAGCCCGGCGCGCGCCCGGACCTGGAATCCGGCGGAGAGCCGCGCACGGCGCGTTGCGTGCCAGAGGAGACCGACGAGGTGCCGGGCAGCGGTGGGCGGCGGCGTTCGGCGGTCGCGGAGAGCCTGGCCGGCAGCCGGGAACTGCTCGCCGACCGGCGGGTCCGGGGTCTGCTGCTGGCACAGTGGCTCCCGCCCGGGCTCGTGGTCGGCGGCGAGAGCCTGCTGGTGCCGTACTCGGACGGGCGGGGGTTCCCGGCGGGCTCGGCGGGGCTGCTGCTGGCGTGCCTGCCGGTCGGGATGCTCGCCGGGGACGTGGTCGTCGCGCGGTTCGTGGGGCCGGCCCGGCGCGAGCGGTTGTACGGGCCGCTGGTCGCGCTCCTCGGCGTACCCCTCATGGGCATGGTTCTCGATCTGCCGTTGGCCGTGACCGGGGTGCTGTTGGCGCTGAGTGGGGCGGGGTTCGCGTTCGGGTTGACGTTGCAGCGGCAGTTCCTCGAGGCCGTGCCGGAGCCGATGCGGGGGCAGGCTTTCGCGTTGCTGAGCACGGGGCTGATGACCGTGCAGGGCGTGGGTCCCGTGCTGGTCGGCGGGCTGGCCGAGGTGGGCGGGACCGGGGTGGCGATCGGGGCGGCCGGGGTGGCCACCGCCGTCTGCGCGGTGGTGCTGCACCGGACGGTGCGCGACGTGCCGGCCGCGGTCCGCCCGGGCCGCGCGGCCGAGCCGGTCCGGCGGGCGTGAGGCCGGGACGCTCAGGCCTGGACGCTCGGGACGGGGTGCTCAGGCCGGGGCGCCCGGCCGGGGCTCGGGCCGGGGGCTCAGGCCGCCGACGGCTCCCGCTCCGGGGAGAGCGCGTGCAACGGATGCAGGGCGGTGGTGTGGTGGAACCAGCAGAACGCGTCGTACCGGGCACCGAGCACGACCGGTTCGTAGGCGTGCGGCTCGTGCAGCACACCCATCGCGCGGTGGTCGACCGGTTCGGTGAGCCAGCGGGGCTGGTCGACGCGCGGGAACACGAAGAGCGCGCGTTCGTGCCCGCTACCGCGCAGCAGCGCCTCGACGGACCCGTCCCGGGCGGGCGGGACGGCCATCGTCCGGGGCGGTTCCCCCCAGGCCGTCGCCGCGACCACGGTGCCCTGGTAGCCGCCGAAGCCGACGAGCACGACGGCGTCGGAGCCGTGCCGCTGCCGGGCGAGCTGGCCGACCCCGACCGGGCCCGCGGTGGCCCGGGCGTCACCGACGTGCGCGTTGTGCGCCCAGACCACGGCCCTGGCGCCCCGGCCGTAGTGCTCCAGCAGCCGGTCGAGGGTGTCGGCCAGGTGGGTGGCGCGCAGGTTCCGGGCGTCGGCGTCGCCGGCCACCATCGACCGGTAGTACCCCTCGGCTCCCGGAACGACGTCCCGGCTCTGCCAGCCGGCGAACTCCTCCCCCACCTGCTCGACCGCGTGCCGCCGCAGGTAGGTCAGCAGCCCGAGCACGCCGGGTTCCAGCCCCGCCCGCACGAACCGGACGGCCGCGCCCCGGTCGGGCGGTTCGAGGGCCCGGTAGGCGCGCACGGCCGCCGGGATCGCCGCCGGGTCGTGTCCGCGCAGGTAGTCGACGATCGCCCGGGTGGACTCCCGGAGGCCGTACACGTCCAGGCCGTGGAAGCCGACCCGCCGGTCGTGGCCCGCGTTCCACTGCCGCAGCCAGTCACAGAAGGCGAGTACCTCCTCGTTCGCCCACGTCCAGGTCGGCCACCGTTCGACGGCCCGCAGCGCGGCCACGGGCGCCGGCGGGTCGGCCCCGGTCGACCGGACGGCGCGGTCGACCCGCGCGCAGTCGGACCAGTCCCCCTCGACCGCGACGAACGAGAACCCGTGCTCGGCCACGAGCCTGCGGGTGATCTCGACCCGCCAGTGCTGGAAGTCGTGCGTACCGTGGTCGGCGGCGCCCAGCATCACTACGGACGCGGCGCCGATCCGCAGCATCAACGGGTCCAACGCCCCGGCGTTCGCCAGCAGATGGGCATGGGCGCCGAGGTCAGACATCCGCGTCGTCATCGCCACCTCCGAGTCCTGCCCTGGCCTACCCCGGTTCCCCGTTCCGGAAACAGCCATGGGCGGGGACCCCGCGCCTACGCCGGGGAGAGGCGCCGACGGGCCCGGGCCTCCTCGATCTCGTTGATGTGCGCCTCGGTCCACTCCCGGAGCGCGGCGATCGGCCCGGCCAGGCTGCGGCCGAGGTCGGTGAGGTCGTAGTCGACCCGGGGCGGGACGGTCGGGTGCACGGTGCGGGTGAGGAATCCGTCCGCCTCGAGTTGGCGCAGGGTCTGGGTGAGCATCTTCTGCGAGACGCCCTCGATCCGTCGGCTCAGGTCGGTGTAGCGCATGGTGCCGTCGACCAGGGCGTCGACGATGAGGATCGTCCACTTGCCCGCGATGTGGTTGAGGACCTGCCGGGTCGGACACCCGGCGGAGTAGACGTCGGCGGGCAGGCCGGAGGATTCCACGAGGTTGCGCACCCGAAGGAGAGTAGCGCACTTTCGAGTGCCCTCTTCCCAAAAGAGAGTGACTCTCCGAGAGTGAGTGCATGACGAACCGCACGCTCTCTGTCGCAGACGCCATCCGCACCCGCCGCTCGGTCCGGCACTACCGACCCGACCCGGTCCCCGGAGCCGACCTCGAAACACTGCTGGACCTCGCGATCGAGGCGCCGACCAGCTGGAACCTGCAGGACCGGTCGATCATCGTCGTGTCCAGCGAGGAGGGCCGCGCCGCCCTGACCCTCGCGACGGGCGGGCAGCCCCAACCCCAGGAGGCCCCGGTCGTTCTGGTCTTCGTGGCCGAACCGTGGGCCTGGCAGGAGGACCGCGGCGACGTCTACGCCCAGGCGCGGCACAACGGGGCCTGGACCGAGGAGTTCATCTCCATGTTCTCCGCCGCCTCGGCGGCGTTCCAGGTCGGACTCCGGGACCGGGGACTACTCCGCGAGTACGCGGTCAAGGACGCCATGATCGCCGCCAGCTTCGTGATGCTCGCGGCCACCGAACTGGGGCTGGCCACGTCCCCGATGAACGGCTGGGACGAGGCCCTGGTGAAGAAGGCGGTCGGCATCGACGACCGCGACGACCTGGCCATCGCCCTCCTGGTGTCGGTGGGCTATCCGGCGGAGCGACCCGGCCACCCCGGCCGCCGGGCCCCGGACCGCAACGTCCACCGGGAGCAGTTCGGGGCGCGGCCCGTGTGAGGTGGATCCGCGTCACGGTCCGGTCGAGCGGCGGAGTCGCCAGGCGTGCCGGACCCGACGCAGGACATAGCTGGCGAGGTTGAGCATCCACAGCACCGGCCAGTAGAGGACGAGGAGGACCATGAGGAAGACCGCGAAGGCCATGGCGTCGTACGCCCCGGGCGACCCGGTGAGGTCGACCATGGCGACGACACCCGCGACGACCGCCAGGCACAGGGCGATCGGCAGCAGCCCCGCCACCACCTGCCACGCCCTGCCGCCACGGAGGGCCAGTCGCTCCAGGCCCAGGGCCACGGGCACGATCGCCAGGGTCGCGACGCACACGATTCCGGTCGTCGACAGGGCGGCACCGGCGTACCCGGAGGCGGAGAAGGACTCGTCGATGAGGAGCACCGCGACGATGGGCGTGGTGGCGACGGCCCACACGCCCATCGCGACGAGGACGGTCACCGTGCCGGCGAGCAGGTGGCGAGCGAACAGCCAGCGCCCGCTCCGCAGCGCGAACGACGGTGGCGCTGCGTCAGGAACCGGGACGGACACGATGACTCCCCTGGGCGACGGGCGCGGATCCGGACCACCCTAACGGGCAGGCGCCCGACGGTGCGCCGCGAACCTCCATCGTGGGCCGTGCCGTCGGCCGGCCTCCGGGCGGGTGTTCCCACCGGGAGGCCGGCCCCCGTTCCGCACGGCGGGTCGGTGGGACCCTCCGTCCGTCAGTCAGCGGCCGTCAGCAGCACCGGGTGGCCGGGCCGACCCCGTTGTACACCGTCGATCCGTTGAGGCTGATCTGCACCCGGGTCCGGAACTCGAGGGAGGACGACCGGCCCTCGATGCTGACGCCGTTCCGGGTGTAGTGGCCCCTCGCGCATCCGGCGTTGGCCCAGGACGAATAGCCGACGATGCTGCCGTTCTGCCAGATCTCCCACCTGCTCTTCGACGTACAGCTGCCCGACCACGACGGCGCCGCGTTGATGTAGTAGTCCGGGTACATGGTCACGCCGTTGTCCGAGCTGCACACGCCGAGGTGCCAGCCGTTCTGGGTGATGTCGTTGCAGCCGCCGCCGCTGGCCTGAGCCGGGCTGGCGAGCAGGGCCGAGGCGAGAGCCGCGAGCATCACCATCGTGCCGACGATCGTTTTCCGTTGTGTCATGGTGACTCCAATGTGAGAGGGCCTGCGTGCACGGCACCGCCCGTCCGGCGCACGGGAGCCGGAGCGTCGGGCCGAACCGGGGGGATCCACTAGCGGCCAACTGGCTGCGGATGGAATGATCCGTGGCCGCTGCACAGCGGAGCTACAATTCGGCGCGCGACCAGATGGCTACACGGAGTGGATGGCGCGGGATGGCCGGGCAGGGCTGGGAGTTCCAGGTACTAGGGCCGCTGCGTGTGACCCGCGACGGTGCCGAGGTGTATCTCCAGTCCGCGTTCAAGACCAGGCTGGTGTTGGCGGTGCTGCTCGCGCGGCCGGATCAGCCCGTGTCGGCGGACATGCTGAGCGTGGCGCTGTGGGGTGACGAGCCGCCGCCGTCCGCGCGGCGCAACATCCAGCAGTACATCTACCAGGTGCGGCGTCTCGTGGGCGCGGACCTGTTGCGGCACCGTCAGGGCGTCTACACGCTGGCGGCGAGGGACCACCTCGACGCGACCCGGTTCGAGGCCCTCGCCGACGCGGGGGCGAAAGCCGTCGGGGCGGGAGACACCCACGCCGGAAGCCAGCACCTGCGCGCCGCGCTGGACTGCTGGCACGGCACCGCGTTCGACGGATTCGCCGACAACCCGTTGATCAGCGACACCGCGGCGTATCTGGACCGGCGCAGACTGGCGGTCGCCCTGCAATGGGCCGAGGCGGAACTCGACCTGGGCCGCGCGACGGAGATCCTCCCCCGACTGGGCGACCTGGTGCGCCTGCACCCCTTCGCCGAGGACCTGATCGCCGTCACCATGCTCGCGCTGTACCGGAGCGGCCGGCAGGCCGAGGCCCTGAACCTGTACACGGCGACCCGCACCCGGCTCGCCGACGAACTGGGGATCGACCCGTGCGAGGAGCTGCGGCGCCGACACGCGGACATCCTCCGCGACGATCCGGCGCTGCGCCCGCACCCCCTCCCCGCGGCCGGGATGCGCAGGTTCCTGCCGAGGGACGTTCCCCACTTTCTCGGCCGGAGCGCGGAGCTCGACCGCCTGGACGACTACTCCCGGCAGCGCCCGGACGGCGGCACCGTGCTCCTGAGCGCGATCGGCGGCATGGCGGGGGTCGGCAAGACCGCGCTGGCCGTGCACTGGGCCCGGCTGGCCGCCGACCGCTACCCGGACGGGCAGCTCTACATCAACCTGCGCGGCTATGACTGGCGCCGCCCGATGCCGGTCATCGACGCGTTGGCCCAGCTGCTGCGGATGGTCGGGGTGGCCGACGACGCGATCCCCTCCGATGTGGACGCGGCCAGCGCCCTGTTCCGTTCGCGCGTCGTCCACCAGCGGATGATCGTCGTGCTGGACAACGCGGGCATGGTCGAGCAGGTCCGCCCGCTGCTGCCCAGCGGCCGGGACAACTTCGTCGTCGTGACCAGTCGGGACCGGCTGACCGGCCTCGTCGCGATCGACGGCGCCCGCCGGGTCGATCTGGCGCCCCTGTCGCCCGGGGAGTCGGTGGAGCTGATGCGGCAGGTCATCGGCACCCGCCGGGTGGACCGGGACCCGGCCGCGGCGACCGCCCTCGCCACCGCGCTGGGTTGTCTGCCGCTGGCGATCCGGATCGCCGCCGCGACGCTCCAGGACCGTCCCGCGCAGACCCTCGACGACTACCTGCGCGAGCTCCGGGCCGCCGGACTGTCGGGCCTGGACATCGCCGACGACGAACTCGCGTCCGTCCGCGCGGTGTTCGCCCACTCGCTGGACTCGTTGCCGCACGCCGCCCAGCGGCTCTTCCACCTGCTGGGCGCGAATCCGGCCCCGGATCTCGGCACCGACGTCGCGGCGGCCCTGGCAGGTCAGGCCGCCGCGGACGTCGCGACACCGTTGGCACTGCTGTGTGACGCCAACCTGCTCATGGAGCAGGACGGCCGCTATCACATGCACGACCTGGTGCGGATGTACGCCACCGAGTTGGCGACCCGGTCACCGGAAACACCGGATGCCCTGGCCCGCCTCCTGGACTGGTACCTGCGGGCCTGCGCCGACGCCGACCGGACACTCGGCAGCACCGTCGACCGCGGACTCGAGCCCAGCGGGCTGACCTTCGCCGACGAGTGGGCGGCGGTGTCCTGGTTCGACACCGAGGGCACCGCCATCGTGGCCGTCGTCGCCGCGGTCGAACAGTCCCATCCGAAGCTGTGCTGGAACCTGACGGAGTCGCTGCAGGCGTGGCTGGAGAGGCGGCGGTCCCCGGCGGAGCGCCTGGTGATCCTGCGCCACGGCGAGCGCGCCGCCCGGGCGCACGGCGACCCGGCGGCCATCGTGGCCGCCCGCAACGCGCTCGTCCCGGCGCTGTACTACCTCAAGCGCTACGACGAGGCGCTCGAGGTCATCGCCGACGTCGTGACGCTGCGTCGCGAGCTGTCCGACGAGCGGGCCCTGGCCGCGTCGCTGTCCCACCACGCGATCCTGCTCGCCCAGCAGGGACACGACGAGCAGGCGCTGACGGCGTACCAGGAGTCGCTGCGGCTCCTGGAGAAGTTCCCCGACACCCTGGCCAAGCGGGGCACGATCTGGAACAACCTGGGCTGGGCCCACTACCTCGCCCGACGCTACGACGAGGCGATCGAGCACTATCAGCGTGCCGTGGACATCGCCCGGTCGACGGAGAACCAGCGGGACATCGCCTTCGCCGAGGGAAACCTGGGCACGGTCTACACCGTGCTCGCGGACCACGAACGCCAGCTCCACCACTGGCACAACTCGCTGGTCGCCGCCGAGGGGACGGGCGACATCCGGATGACGAGCAACGCCCATCAGAACGTCGGCATCGCCCACCGGTCGCTCGGCGACACGGACAGTGCCCGCACCCACCTGGAGAGTGCGCTGCGGCTGTGGCGCGCGCTGCCCGACCAGGACGAGATCGACGTCCTCGAAGGCCTGCTCGCCGACCTGGAGGACCACTGCGAGCGCCTCAGGACCAGCGAAACCTGAACCCCTTCGACGGGTACCGGGCCCGTCAGCGGCGGGCCAGCCACAGGGTCGTGGTGAGCCGGTGGTCCAGTACCCCGCCGTGCCCGTCGATGACCTCGGCCAGTGCGGCGTGCAGTCGCTCGCGGCGCTCCGGCGCGAGCAGCCGGTGGTTGGAGAACGTGGACAGCAGCCGCAGGTACCGCTCCGTCGGAAACGGCACCACCCGCTCCACCTGCTGGCGGTCCAGGTCGGTGAACGCGGCCAGCTCCCCCGGCGCGAACGGTGTGTAGTGCTCCGGGAAGCCCTCCCGGTGGGCGATCTCCGGGGCCAGCCGCAGGTAGACGGCGTTGAGGGCCTCGGACAGCTCCGGGTCGGCGAAGCCGTAGTGGTGGCCGAAGACGGCCAGCACGCCACCCGGAGCGAGCGCGGCGTGGGCCAGCCCGGCGCGGCGGGCCGGGTCGACCCAGTGCCAGGCCTGCGCGCTGGCCAGCAGGTCCACGGGCGCCGCCGGGGTGTAGTCCTCGAAGCCGCTGACCACGACGGACACGAGATGGTCGTCGGCGTACCGCCCGGTCAGCACGGCGGCCATCTCCGGGTCCGGCTCCACGCACGTGACCGGCACGTCCAGGGTCCGCAGCAGCGCGGTGGCCTTGCCCGTCCCGGCGCCGGACTCCAGCACCCGGGCCGGCGTGCGGCCCAGGTGGGCGAGGATCCGGGTGAGGATCTCCGGCGGGTATCCCGGCCGCACGTCGTCGTAGGTGCCGGCGACCTCACCGAACACGGTGCGCTGCTCCCGGGTGGTCGGGCGCGGTTCGTCGGTCGTCATGGGCTCTCCTCCTGCGGACACCCGGTCAGCCTAGATCGCCGGCCGCCGCGCTGTCCGACCCGTGGCCGGGCCACGGGCCGGTTCTGGCAGGTCCGACAGGCGCATCCTGCCCTATCCTTGTCCAGAGTGGACGCTCATTCGCCGCGTCCTCCGCCTGGAAGGAACCGGTCATGATTCGTCGCGTTCTGCTCGCCGCCGCACTCGCCGGCGGGGCGATCGTCGGGGTGTCCGCCCCGGCTCAGGCCATCCCGCAGTGCCCTGCCGGCTACACGTGCAGCCACAACTGGTACACCGACTCCTCCCAGACCTACCGGAACGGCTACCGCTACATCGACTGCCGCGGGAACATGACCCAGGGCGGCACCCTCACCGGGTACTACGTCTTCCGCAAGATGGCCTGCGACGCCGCCCCGTCGCTCGACGGGAGCTGATGTCCGACGCGGAGGCTCCGCCGGCCGGACCCGGAAGACCGGTCCGGACGGGTACGACTCCGGGAGCTACGAGCGGGGCCAGTCCGCCAGCCGGTCGCGGAGTACGGCGACGGCCGGGGCGTCCAGGCCCAGCTCGTCGGTGAACACCTCGTCCTCCAGGGCGTCGAGCCGGTCGCCGACGTCGGCGAAGTCCGCAGCCCCGAGGCCCGGGTCGAGCGCCCGGGCCAGGGCGATGAGCTGCGCCACGCTGAACCGGCCCCGGGCGTCGGCGACGTCGGCGAAGTCGCGGGACTCGTACCGGCCGGCGAGCGCGCAGACCTTCGAACCGATGACGTCCTCCAGGGCGAGGACGGGCCCGACGTCCATCATCACCGTGGCGTGCAGGCGGCTGATGTGCGCGATCTGGAGCTGCATGGTCCGGCCGTCGGCGGGGTCGGCGATCATCCAGTCGGCGAGCTCCAGGTCGAAGCCCTCGAACATGTCGGCCAGGTCGGTGCGGCGCTCGACGCGGCGGGCGGTGAGCCCGGCGGCGCGCATCGCGTCCTCGACGGCGGCGACCGCCTCGGCGACGGCGCCCTCACGGTCCACCATCAGGTCGACGTCGTAGGTCCGGCGGTCGATAATGCCGTGGATCATGAGGGCGTTTCCGCCGCCGAGGGCGAATCCGAGCGGGCCGATCGCGCGGAGGGCCAGCGTCGCCACCTGCCGGTGGAACTCGTCGATCGGCATCAGGCGGCGCGGGAGACCGGCGGGCGCAGTTCGGGGTGGGCGTGCTCCCACGCGGCGCGGACGCCCTTGGGCAGCAGCAGGCGGGGCCACAGTTCCAGCAGCGTGTCGCGGTGCAGGAACGTGTGCAGGTCCTCGTACTGGGCGGCCTCGCGCAGCACGTTCTGGTACAGCGAGCGGCGGCGGTGGTCGCTGGCCAGGTCGAACCGGCGGTTGGGCTGCCAGGAGATGGCCAGCGGCAGTTCGACGACCCCGGAGGTGGGGCCGCGCAGGGCCGCGAGGTCGGGGGCGACCAGGGCGCTGCGACCGGGGCGGGCCTCGAAGGCCCGACGCCGGCGAGGTGCCTGGGTCTCGTCCATGCGCTCAGGGTACCGCCGCCCGGTCCGACAGCACACCCTGGAGATGTTCTGTACCTGATTGTCCCGTTCGCGCCGCGTCACCGGACGGCCGGCGGCAGGAAGCCGGACTCCCGGAAGTACCGCAGGTAGCGGTCGACGATGTCGCGGTCGACCACCGGGCACGCGATGCCGGAGCCGGTCAGCGCCCGCCGGGTGCCCGTCTCGTCGAACACCGGCATCGGCCCCTCGTGCCGGTCGGCCACGTCGCCGGTGAGCATCGCCACCGCCGGCAGGGAACTGCCCGCCGTCGCGGTGCCGGCCGCCGCCGCCAACCGCCGGGCCCAGTCGGCGGGTTCGACCATCGCGACCGGGTACCCGAGGGCGCGCAGCCCGTCGAGGACGACCGCGGTGGCGACCGGGCGCCCGTTGGTCAGGTTGTACGCCGCGCCGTCCGGGGCGGCGTGCCGGGCGAGGTGCACGATGGCGCCGGCCACGTAGTCGACCGGGGCCAGGTGCACCTCGGCCAGGTCGCCGCCGTCGAAGTCGGGGGCCGCGCCGAGTTCGACGCAGGCGCGCAGGTAGTGCCAGTACGCGTCGCCGCCGCCGGCCGCGCCCGTGCCGCTGTGCCCGCTGATCCGGCCGGGGCGGTAGATCGCGACGCGCTGGCCCCGGGCGCCGGCCGCCAGGACGAGGCGCTCGGCGACCCACTTGCTGTGCACGTACCCGTTGTCGGGCAGGTCCCCGGGTTCGACCCGCCGGTTCTCGGCGAGCCGGGGCGGCATCGGGGAGCGGGACAGCAGGGTGCTGCCGGTGGAGACGTAGTGCACCGGGATGTTGCGGCCGGCGGCGAGGCGCAGTACCTCGAGGGTGCCGTCGACATTGGCGGCCCGCATGCTCGGGTACGGGTCGATCAGGTGCACCCGCGCGCCGTTGTGGTAGATCACGCCGGTCCGCGCGGCCAGTTCCGCGAACCGGTCCGCCGTCAGGCCCAGGCGGGGCTGTTCGAGGTCGGCGGGGAGGGCGTGGACGCGGGCGCGGTGGGACTCGTCCCAGAGCTGGTACCCCCGCATGCTGGTTTCGACGCGGTCGGCGGCCTGTGCGGGGTCCGCCGCCCGGACCAGGCACGTCACCCGGGCGTCGGGGTCGGTGAGGATCTCGGCGAGCAGGAAGGAGCCGAGGAAACCGGTGGCGCCGGTCAGCAGCACGTGCCGGGCGTCGAGGTCCGTCGGGGCGGCCGGGACGATGGCCGGGTCGAGGACGGCGTCCGCCGCCAGGTCCGTGGTCGGCCGGCTGTCGGCGCCGTCGAGGTGCGCGGCGAGGGCCGCCGGGGTGCGCAGGTCGAACACGAGCCGCAGGGCCACGTCGGCGCCGAGGCGCTCGCGGATCGCGGTGACGAGGCGGGTGGCCAGCAGCGAGTGGCCACCGAGGGCGAAGAAGTCGTCGTCCGCGCCGACCGAGGGCAGGCCGAGGACCTGGGCGAACACGTCGACCAGCACGTGCTCCCCCGGGGTGGCCGGCGCGCGGTCGCCCGTGCCCGGCTCCGGGGCGGGGAGCGCGCGGCGGTCGACCTTGCCGTTGACGGTCAACGGCAGACCTTCGAGGGGTACGAGCGCCGCCGGCACCAGGTGCTCCGGCAGTACCGCGCCGAGCCGGGTCCGCAGCCGCGCCGGGGTCGGGCCGCCGGCCGCGGGCACGTAGTAGCCGACGAGGCGCCTGCCGCCCGGGCCGTCCTCGCGGACCAGCACCGCCGCCTGGGCCACGCCGGGCTGGGCGGCGAGGACGGCCTCGACCTCGCCGGGTTCGATCCGGAAGCCCCGGATCTTGACCTGGTGGTCGGCGCGGCCCAGGAAGTGCAGCTGCCCGTCGGGGCGCCAGCGGGCCAGGTCCCCGGTCCGGTACATCCGGTCCCCCGGCGCGCCGAACGGGTCGGGGACGAACCGGGTCGCGGTCAGGGACGGTCGGCGCAGGTAGCCCCGGGCCAGGCCGGCGCCGGCGACGTACAGCTCACCGGGCACGCCGGGGGCGACGGGGCGCAGGGCCGCGTCGAGGACGTACACCCGCGTGTTGGTGATCGGGAGGCCGATCGGCACCGGGCCGGCGCCCGACAGCGGCGTGCTGATCGTGGCGCACACCGTCGTCTCGGTCGGGCCGTAGGCGTTGAGGACCCGGCGCACGCCCGCAAGGCGTTCGACCAGCTCCGGCGGGCACACGTCGGCGGCCGTGACCAGGGTGTCGAGGGTGTCGAGGGCGCCCGTCGGGGTGACGGCCAGCACCGCCGGGGTGAGGGTGGCGTGGGTGACCCCGTGCCGGGCGACGACCTGCGCGAGGGTGTCCACCGGGGAGCCGGGTGGCGGCAGGACCAGGGCAGCGCCGTGCAGGAGCGCCATGCACAGTTCCCAGATCGCGGCGTCGAAGCTCGGCGAGGCGAACTGGAGCACCCGGCTGTGCGGGCCGACGCCGAGGCGGTCGCGGTGCTCGGCGGCGAGGCTGGCGATGCCGGCGTGGGAGACGACGACGCCCTTGGGGGTGCCGGTGGAGCCGGAGGTGTAGATGACGTAGGCGGGGTGGGCCGGGAGGGCTGGTCGGGGGGTCGCTGCGGTGTCCGGGTCGGGGGCGTCGAGGAGGAGTGTGGGCGGAAGTTCTGCCGGAACGGTGGCCTTGGACGACCGGGCCGGACGGGCCACGGGAGCGGCGACGCCTGGCTGGCTGGCGCGTAGGGCGGTGTCGAAGGTGGAGTCCGTGACCAGGAGTTTCGCGCCCGAGTCGCGGAGCGTGAACGCGATCCGCTCCGCCGGGTAGCTGGCGTCGACCGGCAGGTAGGCGGCACCGGACATCAGGACGCCGAGCACCGCGCCCACCGCGGCCGGCGACCGGGGCAGGGCCACCGCGACCACGTCCTCGGGGCCGAGGCCGAGGCCGGCCAGCCGCCGGGCGATCCGGACGGCGTCCGCGTGCAGGTCCGCGTAGCTGACGACCTCGTCGCCGGACAGCACGGCCGGCGCGTCGGGGGTGCGGGCGACCTGCGCCGCGAACAGCTCCGGCACCGTCGCCGGGGGCAGGTCGACCCGGGTGGCGTTGCGTTCGCGCAGGACCAGGTGGCGTTCCTCGGCGGTGAGGATGTCCAGCTCGTGCACTGCCGCCCCGGGGCGGGCCACGGCCCCGGCGAGGACCCGGGTCAGCCGGTCGGCGAAACCGCGTACGGTCGCGGGGTCGAACAGGTCGGCCGCGTACTCCAGCACGCACGACAGCCCCGCCGGTGCCCCGTCGTCGGCACGGCGTTCCTCCGCGCTCAGGCTCAGGTCGAACCGGGCCGTGCCCCAGGCCAACGGCTCGGGCCGCGCTGTGAGGCCGGGCAGGTCGAGGCTGGCGGGGGCGGTGTTCTGCAGGGCCAGGGCCACCTGGAACAGCGGGTGCCGGCCGAGGGAACGGGCCGGGGCCAGCGCCTCCACCAGGCGTTCGAAGGGCACGTCCTGGTGGGAGTACGCGGTCAGGTCGGTCTCGCGGACCCGGCCGAGCAGTTCGGTGAAGCTGGGCCGGCCGGACAGGTCGGTCCGCAGGACGAGGCTGTTGACGAAGAAGCCGACCAGGCCGTCGAGGGACTCGTCCAGCCGACCGGCGACCGGGGTGCCCAGCGGAATGTCCTCGCCGGCGCCGAGTCGGGACAGCAGCGTCGCCAGCGCGGCCTGGAGCACCATGAACAGCGTCGCGTCGTGGGTACGGGCGAGGGTGAGCAGGTCGCCGTGCAGGCGGGCGTCCACGTCGAACGTGACGATCCCGCCCTCGTGCGAGGCGGTGCCCCGGCGCGGCCGGTCGACCGGGAGGACCAGCTCCTCGGGCGCGCCCTCCAGGGCCTTGCGCCAGTGGTTGAGCTGTTCGCTGGCGAGGCTGCCGGGGTCGCCCTCCGCGCCGAGCAGCTCGTCCTGCCAGAGGGTGTAGTCGGCGTACTGGACCGGCAGGGGCGCCCACCCGGGCTCCTCCCCCGCGAGGCGGGCCCGGTATGCGGTGCCGAGGTCGGCGGTCAGCGGGCCGGCCGACCAGCCGTCGCCGGCGATGTGGTGCACGAGGAGCAGCAGGACGTGTTCGTCGTCCCCGAGGCGGAACAGCGACGCCCGGATCGGCAGGTCGGTGGCCAGGTCGAACGTGGACCGGGCGGCTCCGGCGAGCGCCTCCGCCAGGTCGAACGGGGACCCGGCCGCCCCGGCGGGTGCCGCCGGCAGGCTCTCGCCGGGCACGGCCACGAGGTCGAGCCGGGGCACCGCGTCGAGGACGACCTGACGGGGCTCGCCGTCGACCTCGGTGAACACGGTGCGCAGGGCCTCGTGCCGGGTGACGACGTCGGCCAGCGCGGCCCGCAGCGCGGCCGGGTCGAGCGCGCCCGACAGCCGGAGCGCGAGGGGCAGGTTGTAGGTGGAGCTGGGCCCTTCGAGGCGGTGCAGGAACCACAGCCGGCGTTGGGCGGCCGACAGGGGCAGCAGCGCGGGCCGGTCGGCGCGGCGGACCGGTGGGCGGGTCCGGCCGGCGGCTGCCTCGAGGAGCGCGGCGAGCCGGGCGGGGGTCGGGGCCTCGAACACGCCCCGGACCGGCACCTCCACGCCGAGGGTGGACCGGACCCGGCTGGCGAGGCGGGTGGCGAGCAGGGAGTGCCCGCCGAGCGCGAAGAAGTCGTCGTCCACCCCGACGGCGGGCAGGTCGAGGACCTCGGCGAACAGGGCGGTGAGGATCTCCTCGCGCGGGGTACGGGCCGCCCGCCCGCGCCCGGTCACGTCGGGGGCCGGCAGGGCCGCGCGGTCGAGTTTGCCGTTCGGGGTGAGCGGCAGCGCGTCGAGGGGCACCAGGGCCGAGGGCACGAGGTGGTCGGGCAGCCGGGTCGCGAGCCAGTCCCGCAGTGCGGCCGAGGGCGCCGGGCCGACGAAGTACCCGACGAGCCGGTCGTCGCGGGCGATCACGGCGGCCTGGGAGACGTCCGGGTGCCCGCCGAGGACGGTCTCGACCTCGCCCGGTTCGACGCGGAAGCCCCGGATCTTGACCTGGTGGTCGGCCCGGCCGGCGAAGTCCAGCTCGCCGTGTCGGGTCCACCGGGCCAGGTCGCCGGTGCGGTACATCCGCGCACCGGCCTCGAAGGGGCAGGCCACGAAGCGTTCGGCGGTCAGGGCCGGGCGGCGCAGGTAGCCCCGGGCGAGGCCGGCGCCCGTGAGGTACACCTCGCCGGTGACGCCCGGCGGGACGGGCCGCAGGGCGGCGTCGAGGACGTACACCCCGGTGTTGCTGATCGGGCCGCCGATCGTCGGCCGGTCGGGCCAGTCGGCGACCAGGTCGGGGAGGGTGCCGGCGGTGACGACGTGGGTCTCGGCCGGGCCGTAGTGGTTGTGCAGCCGGCGGGGCGCGGCCCGGAAGAACGCGCGGACCGGGGCGGTCAGGCGCAGGGCCTCCCCCGCCTGGGCGATGTCGACCAGCGCGGGCAGGGCCTGTCCGGCCTCGGCGGCGGCGACCACGACGGCCTCGACCACGAGGTTGGGGGCGAACAGCTCGTCGATCTCGTGCCGGGCGAGCCAGTCCACGAGCGCGGCGGCGTCGCGGCGGATCGGGTCGGCGGGGACGCACAGGGTCCGGCCGCTGAGCAGGGTGGACAGGATCTCCTGCACGGACACGTCGAAGCTGGTCGCCGTGAACTGGGCGGTGCGCCGGCCGGCCCCGCCGGGGAAGGCCGCGCCGTGCCAGGTGAGCAGGTTGAGCAGGCCGGCGTGCGGCATGACGACGGCCTTGGGGCGGCCGGTGGAGCCGGAGGTGTAGATGACGTACGCGGGATGCTCCGGGCGCAGGGGGCGGACCCGGTCGGCGTCGGTGACGGCACCGTCGGTACCCGTCGTGCACGGCTCTTCGACACTGGTGAGCGGAAGCGCCGCCTGACCGTGCGGGAGCCCAGCGGTCGTGCGCGGCGACGCCGGGTCGGTCCCGACCAATCCGCCGGTCGTGAGCACCAGTGCCGGCACGGAGTGTTCCGGTAGCGTCGCGGCCACTCCGTCCGTCGTGAGCAGCAGCGCGGGTTCGGAGTCGGCGAGCATGAGAGCGACCCGCTCAGCCGGGTACTCCGGATCCACCGGCACGTACCCGGCCCCCGCCCGCAGCACGGCGAGCAGCGCCACGATCATGCCTGCCGAGCGGGGCAGCGCCAGGGCGACGAGGTCCTCCGGCCCGATCCCGAGCGCGATCAGCCGCCGGGCGAGCCGGTCGGCGCGCGCGTCGAGGTCGGCGTAGCTCACCTGTTCCTCGGCACAGGACACGGCGACGACGTCGGGGGTACGGCGGGCCTGCGCGGCGAACAGGTCCGGCACGGTCGTGGCCGGGGTCGGCGCGGCGGTGGCGTTCCAGTCGGCGAGCACGCGGCGGCGTTCGGCCGGCGACAGCACCTCGACCCGCGCGACCGGGCGGTCCGGCGCGGCGGCGAGCTGGCCGAGGACGGCGACGAGCCGGGTGGTGAGCGCCTCGGCCGTGTCGCGGTCGAACAGGTCGGCGGCGTACTCCAGCACGCCGTCGAGCCCCGCCGGGGAGCCGTCCGGGCCGGTGCGTTCGGTGAGGCTGACGAACAGGTCGAACTTCGCCGTGCCCGAGCCGACGAGGTCGACCTCGCAGTCGAGCCCCGGCAGGCCGAAGTCGGCGTGCGCGTTGTTCTGCAGGGCCAGCATGACCTGGAACAGCGGGTGCCGGCCGGTGGACCGGGTCGGTTCGAGGGCCTCGACGAGGCGTTCGAAGGGCACGTCCTGATGGGAGTACGCGGCCAGGTCCGCGCCCCGCACCCGGTCCAGCAGCCCCGTGAACGACGGGTCGCCGGACAGGTCGGTGCGCAGGACGAGGGTGTTGACGAAGAAGCCGACCAGGTCGGTGAGCGCCTCGTCCAGCCGGCCGGCGACCGGCGTGCCGAGCGGGATGTCCTCGCCGGCGCCGAGCCGGGACAGCAGGGTGGCCAGGCCGGCCTGCAGCACCATGAACAGGGTGGCCTGCCCGTCGCGGGCGAGCCGGAGCAGGTCGCGGTGCAGGGCGGGATCGACCGCGAAGGGTACGAGGCCGCCCCGGTAGCTGCCGGTGGCCGGGCGGGGCCGGTCGTACGGCAGGGCCAGTTCCTCCGGCGCCCCGGCCAGCGCCCGGCGCCAGTGGTCGAGCTGGACGCTCAGCACGCTGCCCGGGTCGGTGTCGGTACCGAGGAGGGCGCGCTGCCAGAGCGTGTAGTCGGCGTAGGACACGGGCAGCGGGGCCCAGTCCGGGGCGCGGCCGGAGGTGCGGGCGGCGTACGCGGCGGCCAGGTCCCGGGCCAGCGGCCCCAGCGACCAGCCGTCGCCGGCGATGTGGTGGACGACCAGCGCGAGGACGTGCCGGTCGGGGGCTGTCCGCACGAGCCGGGCGTACACGGGCGGCCGGTCGGCCAGGTCGAACGTGTGCCGGGCGGCGGCGGCCAGCGCGGCCCGCTCGTGCGCCGCGGGAACGTCGAGGACCTCCAGGGCGGGCCGGAGGTCGGTGACCACCTGCCGGGGCCGCCCGTCGGTCTCGGGGAACACGGTGCGCAGGGTCGGGTGCCGGTCGGCGACGTCACACAGCGCGGCCCGCAGCGCCGCCTCGTCGAGGGTCCCGGCCATCCGGATCACGATCGGCATGTTGTAGGTGGGGCTGGGCCCCTCCAGCTTGTGCAGGAACCACAGCCGCTGCTGGGCGTAGGACAACGGGACCGGGCCGGCCTGGGTGGCCGGGGCGAGGGCGGGGCGGGTCCGGGTGGGGCCGGCCTCCCCGAGCGCGCGGGCGAGGCGGGCCGGGGTCGGGTGCCCGAAGACGGTCTGGACGGACAGGTCGACGCCGAGGGCCGCGCGGATCCGGCTGGCCAGGCGGGTGGCCAGCAGCGAGTGGCCGCCGAGGGCGAAGAAGTCGTCGTCCACGCCGACGGCGGGTAGGTCGAGGACCTGGGCGAACAGGTCGGTCAGGATGCGTTCGCGCCCGGTGCCCGGCGCCCGGGACTCCGGGGCCGCCGCCCGCGGCAGTGCCCTGCGGTCGAGCTTGCCGTTGCTGGTCAGCGGGAGCTCGTCGAGGAGCGTCACGCTGGTCGGGACCATGTAGCCGGGCAGCCGGTCGGACAGGTGCCCGAGGAGTTCCGCCGGGGTGGGCGCGTGGCCGGGGGCCGCGACCGCGTAGCCGACGAGGTGTCCGTCCAGGAGCACGGCGGCGCGGGCGACGCCCGGGTGGGCGGTGAGGGCGGCGGTCACCTCGCCCAGCTCGATCCGGTAGCCGCGCAGCTTGACCTGCTCGTCGGCGCGCCCGACGAAGTCGAGCTGCCCGTCGCGGGTCCACCGGGCGAGGTCGCCGGTGCGGTACATCCGCTCGCCCGAGCCAAAGGGGCAGGCCACGAAGCGTTCGGCGGTCAGGGCGGGGCGGCGCTGGTAGCCCCGGGCGAGGCCGGCTCCGGCGATGTACAGCTCGCCGGTCACGCCGGGCGGGACGGGTCGCAGGGCGGCGTCGAGGACGTACACCCGGGTGTTGTCCAGGGCCCGGCCGATGGGCACGGTGCCGGCCGCGTGGTCGGCGGGCACGGCGAACGAGGTGGCGAAGGTGGTGGTCTCCGTGGGGCCGTACCCGTTGACGATCCGCAGGTCCGGGCACGCCGCGCGGGCCTTGCGGACGGCGGCCGCCGACACGACGTCGCCGCCGGTCCAGACCTCGGTCACCCCGGCCAGGCTGTCGGGGTGCTCGTCGGCGACCAGCTCGAACAGGGCGCTGGTCAGCCACAGGCCGGTGACGTGTCCCGCGCGCAGGGTCCGCACGACCGCGTCGACCTGGTCGGGGTCCTCGGGGGCGAGCACGATCCGG
The DNA here is from genome assembly GCF_053902585.1 of Longispora urticae. Taxonomy (NCBI): domain Bacteria; kingdom Bacillati; phylum Actinomycetota; class Actinomycetes; order Micromonosporales; family Micromonosporaceae; genus Longispora; species Longispora urticae. Next base: position 88,324 of record NZ_JAQZSH010000036.1, on the reverse strand, counting down.
CCGCCGGTCAGCAGCGGCACCCACAGCTCGTAGGTGGCGGCGTCGAAGGCGTGCGAGGAGTGCGCGAGGACCCGGTCGTGCGCGCCGCCGCGCCACCGCCGGTCGGTCGCGAGGGCGGCGACGTCGGCGTGGGTGACGGCCACGGCCTTCGGGTCGCCGGTCGAGCCGGAGGTGTACATCAGGTAGGCGAGCTGGCCCGGGTGGATCCGGATGTCGGGCGCGCGGTCCCCGCCCACGGTCACCCCGGCTGTGGCGGTCGGCGCGATCACGGTCGCGGAGTGTTCGAAGCCCGGGTCCGTGTCGGTCACCAGGACCGGCGCGCCGCACTCGGCGAGCATCCTGCTGCGCCGCGCGTCCGGATGGGACGGATGCAGCGGCAGGTACGCGCCGCCCGCCGCCAGGATCGCCAGCAGTGTGACGACGAGGTCCACCGAGCGGGGCAGCAGCACCGCGACCGGGGTCTCGGGACCGACGCCGAGCGCCGTCAATCGGTGGGCGAGCCGGTGGGCACGCGACGCGAGCTCCGCGTAACTCACCGACCCGTCCGGGGTCCGCACGGCCACGGCGTGCGGCGCCCGGGCCACCTGGGCGGCGAACAGCGCGGGCAGACTCGCGGCCGGGGCCGGCGTCGCCGTGTCGTTCCAGTCCACGAGGACCGCGCGGCGCTCGTCGTCCGTCAGCACGGCGATCGCGCTGACGGGCGCGTCGGGGTCGGCGGCGACCTGGGCGAACACCCGCACCAGCCGGTCGGCGAGCAGTTCGGCGGTGCGCCGGTCGAACAGGTCCGTGGCGTACTCGAGCTGGCAGGACAGCCCCTCGTCCACGTTGAGGCACAGGTCGAACTTCGCGGCCTCCCAGCCGACCGGCTCGGTGCGCGCCGCCACGCCGGGCAGGTCGAAGGACGCCCCGCCGGTGTTCTGGACCGCGAGCATCACCTGGAACAGCGGGTGCCGTCCCGTGGACCGCTCCGGGTCGAGCACCTCGACGACCCGCTCGAAGGGCACGTCCTGGTGGGCGTACCCGGCCAGCGCGGTGCGCCGGACCCGGGCGAGCAGGGTGGTGAACGTCGGGTCGCCGGACACGTCGGTACGCAGGACGAGGGTGTTGACGAAGCAGCCGACCAGGTCGTCGAGCGCCTCGTCGGTGCGCCCGGCCACCGGCGTGCCCACGGTGATGTCGGTGCCCGCGCCGAGCCGGTGCAGCAGCACCGCCAGTCCGGCCTGCAGCACCATGAACGGGGTCGAGCTGGTCCGCGCGGCCAGGTCGAGCAGCGCGGCCCGGGTCGGCTCGTCGACGGTGAACGCCACGACGTCGCCGCGGTGCGAGGCCACCGGCGGCCGGGGGCGGTCGAAAGGCAACGGCAGTTCCTCGGGTACGCCCGCGAGCTGCCCGCGCCAGTAGGCCAGTTGCCGGCCCGCGAGGCTCCCGGGGTCGGACTCCGCGCCGAGCAGTTCCGCCTGCCAGCGCGCGTAGTCGGCGTAGGACACGGGCAGCGGCGCCCGGTCCGGGGCGTGGCCGGCCGTCCTGGCCGCGTACGCCGCCGACAGGTCCCTCGACAGCGGCCCCACCGACCAGCCGTCGGCGGCGATGTGGTGCATCAGCAGCACCAGCACGTGGTCGTGCTCCCCCGCGGTGAGCAGTTCGGCGCGCAGGGGCGGCTCGGTGGTCAGGTCGAAACCGCGCCGGTTCAGGGCGGTCACCGCGTCAGCGAGCCCGTCGGGGGCGACGTCGCGGACCGTGAACGCGGGCGGCCCGTCGAGGACCACCGGCCGGGGCTGCCCGTCGACCTCGGGGTACACGGTGCGCAGCGTCGCGTGCCGGCCGACCACGTCCCCCAGGGCCGCGCGCAGCGCCGCGACGTCGAGGTCCCCGGTGAGCCGCAGCGCCAGGGGCATGTTGTACGTCGCGGACCCGGGCCCGTCGAGCTGGTTGAGGAACCACAGCCGGCGCTGGGCCGCCGACAGGGGCCCCTCGGTGCCGTCGTGGACGACCCGCGGCGCCGGCCGGACCCGGCCCTCGGCGGCGTCGAGGAGCCGGGCGAGGCCGGCCGGGGTGGGTGCCTCGAACACCTGGTGCACGGGCAGTTCGACGGCGAGGACGGCGCGGACCCTGCTGGTCAGGCGGGTGGCGAGCAGCGAGTGCCCGCCGAGCGCGAAGAAGTTGTCGTCCGGGCCGACGGTGGGCACGCCGAGGAGTTCGGCGTACAGGCCGCACAGGGTCTCCTCCCTGCCGGTGCGGGCCGCCCGGCCGGTGCCCGCGTGGGTGTCGGGGGCGGGCAGGGCGCGGCGGTCGACCTTGCCGTTCGGGGTGAGCGGCCAGGCGTCCAGGACGACGACAGCCGACGGCACCAGGTACTCCGGGAGCCGGGCCGCCAGGTGCGCCCTCAGCTCCGCCGGGTCGGCGGCCCCGGCGGGCACGACGTAGCCGACGAGGCGGCGGTCGCCCGGGCGGTCCTCGCGGGCCAGCGCGACGGCCCCGGCGACGGCCGGGTGCGCGGAGAGGGCCGCCTCGACCTCGCCGAGTTCGATCCGGAAGCCGCGGATCTTCACCTGGTCGTCGGCCCGGCCGGCGAACACGAGGTCCCCGGCGGGCGTCCACCGCGCCAGGTCACCGGTGCGGTACATCCGGGTGCCTGGGGCATCCCGGGTCGGGTCGGAGGGCGCGGCTCCGAACGGGCAGGCCACGAACCGGCTGGCCGTCAGGCCCGGCTGACCCCGGTAGCCGCGCGCCAGGCCCGGGCCGGTCACGTACAGCTCGCCGGTCACGCCGGGCGGGACGGGGCGCAGGGCCGCGTCGAGGACGTACACCCGGGTACCGGGCACAGGGCGGCCGATCGGGGGCACCCCGGCACCGGCCAGCGGCCCGCTCATCGTGGCGCACACCGTGGTCTCGGTCGGCCCGTACGCGTTGACCAGGCGCCGGCCGGGTGACCAGCGGGCGGCGAGCTCGGCGGAGGGTGCCTCACCGGCGACGACCAGGGTGTCCACCCCGGCGAGGTCGGCGGGCGACAGGACGGCGAGGACGGCCGGCGGCAGGGTCGCGTGCGTGACCCGGTGCGCGGCGACGGTCGCGGCCAGCGGCGCGCCGGGGCGCAGGTCCGCTGCCGGCGCCAGCACGAGCGAGGCCCCGGCCAGCAGGGCCATGCACAGTTCCCACACGGCGGCGTCGAAGCTCGGCGACGCGAACTGGAGCACCCGGCTGGACCCGGTCGTGCCCAGGTGGGCGCGGTGCGCGGCGGCCATGGCCGCGAGGCCGGCATGGCTGACCAGCACACCCTTGGGCCGGCCCGTCGACCCGGACGTGTAGATGAGATAGGCACCCGAGTCGGGCCCGACCGGCCCCACCGCGTCGAGGGTCCGGAGTGGAGCTTCCCCGAGCGGGGCGCCGGTGGCGTCGACCGTCAGGGTCGTGGTGTCCGCCGGCAGCGGGGCGGACCGGTCCGGGTCGACCAGGGTCAGGCGGGCCCGGGAGTCCGCCAGCAGCAGGGCGATCCGCTCGGCCGGATATCCGGGGTCCACCGGCAGGAACGTCGCGCCCGCCATCAGCACGCCGAGCACCGCGACCACCTGGCCGGGCGAGCGCGGCAGCGCCACGGCCACCACGTCCTCGGCCACCACCCCGTGCGCCCGCAGGTGACCGGCGAGCACACCCGCGCGGGCGTGCAGGTCCGCGTACGTCACGGTCTCCCCGCCCCACCGCAGGGCCACCGCTCCGGGGGTACCGGCCACCTGGGCGGCGAACAGGTCGGGGAACGTGGCCGCCGGCACCCCCGGAAGGGTCGTGGTGTTCCACTCCGCCAGGAGTCGGTGCCGCTCGGCGGGGCCCAGGACGTCGACGCGGCTGACCGGGACCTCCGGCGCGGCGACCACCCCGGCGAGCACCCGCACCAGGCGGTCGGCCAGGTCGGCGACGGTGGCGCGGTCGAACAGGTCCTCGGCGAACTCCAGCGCGCCGGCCAGCCCGGCGGGCCCGCCCCGGGCGTCGAGCCGCTCGGTGAGGAACGCGGTCAGGTCGAACCGGGAACCGCGCCACAGCAACGGTTCCAGCGCGGCCCGGACCCCGGGCAGGTCCAGGTCCACCGCGTCGTCGCCGCGCAGGACCAGCATGACCTGGAACAGCGGGTTGCGGCTCAGCGACCGGGTCGGGTCGACGGCCTCGACCAGGTGCTCGAACGGCACCTCGGCGTGCGCGTAGGCCCCGAGGTCGGTCTCGCGGACCCGGGCGAGCAGTTCCCGGAACGTCGGGTCGCCGGACACGTCGGTCCGCAGCACGACCGTGTTGACGAAGAAGCCCACCAGCGCGTCGAGCGCCTCGTCGGTGCGGCCCGCGACCGGGGTGCCGATCGGCAGGTCCGTGCCGGCCCCGAGCCGCGACAGCAGCACCGCGAACGCGGCCTGCACCACCATGAACAGGGTCGCGTCGTGCTCGCGGGCGACCCGCAGCAGCTCGGCGTGCAGCCGGGCGTCCACGGTGAACGGGACCGTGTCGCCCCGGTGGCTGGCGACGGCGGGGCGGGGGCGGTCGACCGGCAGGACCAGCTCCTCCGGCGCGCCGTCGAGCACCCGGCGCCAGTGGGCGGTCTGGGTGGCGAGCAGGCTGTCGGGGTCCTCGGCGCGCCCGAGCAGTTCGGGCTGCCACAGCGCGTAGTCGGCGTACTGGACCGGCAGCGGCGCCCAGTCCGGCGCGTGGCCGGCGACCCGGGCGGCGTAGGCCCGACCGAGGTCCCCGGTGAGCGGGGCCATGGACCAGCCGTCGCCGGCGATGTGGTGCACGACGACGAGGAGGACGTGCTCGTCGGCGGCGATCCGGAACAGTTCGGCCCGCACGGGCGGCTCTGTGGCCAGGTCGAAGCCCCGCCCGCCGGACAGCTCCAGGACCGCGGGCAGCTCCGCCTCGCTGACGGCCGTCACCGGCAACGGCGGGCGGAAGGACTCCAGAATCAGCTGGTACGGCTCGCCGTCACGCTCGGGGAACACGGTACGCAGCGCCTCGTGCCGGGCCACCACGTCGGCCAGCGCGGCCCCGAACGCGGCCGGGTCGAGGTCGCCGGTCAGCCGCAGCGCGAGCGGCACGTTGTACGTGGCGGTCGGACCTTCGAGGCGGTGCAGGAACCACAGCCGGCGCTGCGCGGACGACAGGGGCAGCAGGTCCGGACGCGGGTACGGGACCAGCGCGGGCCTGGCCGCGCCGCCCGCCGCGTCGAGGGCGAGGGCCAGCCGGGCCGGGGTGGGCGCGTCGAACACGCCCCGCACGGCCAGCTCCGCGCCGAGCACCGACCGGACCCGGCTGGCCAGCCGGGTGGCGAGCAGCGAGTGCCCGCCGAGGGCGAAGAAGTCGTCCTCCGCGCCGACCGCCGCGACCCCGAGGACCTCGGCGAACAGGTCGCACAGGGCGCGTTCGCGGGCGGTGCGCGGCGGCCGGGAGGTGGAGTCCGGGGCGGGGTCGGGGGCCGGGAGCGCGCGGCGGTCCAGTTTGCCGTTCGGGCCGAGCGGGAACGCGTCGAGGACGACGACGGCGGCGGGGCGCATGTGCTCGGGCAGCCGGTCGGCGGCGTACCCGCGCAGGTCCGCGACCAGCGCTGCGCGCCGGCCGGCGGCGGACGGGTCGTTGGTGTGCGCGCGCAGGGCCCCGGCGGTGGGCGGCGCGGCGATCGCGGCCGGCGCTGCCACCGACGGCTGCGCCCGCACTTCGGGCGTTGGTGCGGCGACCGGCATCGGCGCGGCGATCGCGGCCGGCGCGTCGGCCGGCAGGAACACGGCGTCGAACCGGTCGTCGCCGGCCGCCGAGTGGGTCAGCACCACCTGGTGCCCGCCGGCCAGCCCGGCGACGAGTTCGGGGTCCACCCCGACGGGCCCGGCCAGCAGGCGCAGCGGCTCCGCGAGGTCGGCGGCCGTGCCCAGCGCACGCCCGGCGGCCACCTCGCCGACCAGCCTGGCGTTCGGCACGCCGGTGACGCGCACGGTCCGCCCCGGGACCAGCGCCTCCCGCACGGCCTCCGGCCCGGTCCACGGCAGCACGAGCGCGCCGGCGAGGTCGGCGGGCGTCGTGGGGGCGGTGTGCAGGGCCACGTCGTAGCGGTACCGGGTCAGCTCGTTGTGGTCGCGGCCCCGTTTGATCCGGATGTCGGCGAAGGCCAGCTCCGGGGCCCCGGCCGCGAGGGCGGTGAAGAAGGCGGGGTCGACGAGGAGTTCGCTCTCCAGCAGCAGGTCCTGCCGGACGAGGCGGCGCAGCGCGGCCGGGTCGGCGGCCGGGTCGGCCCGGTGCAGGCGGACGGCGGCGAGCATGCTCGGCGCGAGGGCCCGGGTGCGGACGTCACCGACGAAGACCGTTCCGCCGGGTACGACCAGGGCCGCCGCGCGGGTGAGCACGTCGGCGAGGTAGTCGGCGTCCGGGAAGTAGTGCGCCACCGAGTTGATGACGACGGTGTCGAAGTAACCGGTGGGCAGGCCGTCGAGTTCGTGCGCGGCGAGGCAGCGCAGCTCGACCCGGTGGGCGAGCCCCGCGTCGGCCACCTGGGTGGTGAGGGCGGCGATGACGTTCGGGGCGAAGTCGCAGCCCCAGTACGCGTCGCAGTCGCCGGCCAGCTCGGCCATCAGCAGTCCGCTGCCGACGCCGAGTTCGAGGATCCGGCGGGGGCGCAGCTGGCGGATCCGGCGGACCGTCGCGTCGCGCCAGTCGCGCATCTGCTCCAGCGGGATGGGCCGGCCGTCGTAGCTGCTGTCCCAGCCGCCGAAGTCCTGGCCGAGCGGCAGGGCGCCGGCCGCCGCGTACTGGTCGTCGTGCATCGCGCGCCACTCGTCCACGTGTCCCAGGGCGTCGCGGCTGTCGGACCCGGCGGGGACCACGTAGGCGACGAGCCGGCGGTCCCCGGGCCGGTCCTCGCGGGCCAGCACGGCGGTCTGGGCGACCGACGGATGCCCGGCCAGCACGGCCTCCACCTCGCCCGGTTCGATCCGGTGGCCCCGGATCTTCACCTGCTCGTCGGCGCGGCCCGCGAACCGCAGCTGCCCGTCCGGGTCCCAGGAGCCGAGGTCCCCGGTCCGGTACATCCGCTCGCCGGGGGCGCCCGCCGGGTCGGCCACGAACCGCTCGGCGGTCAGCGCGGACCGGTGCAGGTAGCCGCGCGCCAGACCGGGACCGGCGAGGTACACCTCGCCGACCTCGCCGGGGCCGACCGGCCGCAACGCGGCGTCGAGGACGTGGATCCGGGTGTCCGCGACCGGGAGCCCGATCGGCGGCGGGGTGCCGTCCGCGCCGAGCGGCCGGCTCAGGGTCGCGCACACGGTGGCCTCGGTGGGCCCGTAGGCGTTGCGGAGCACCCGCCCCCGGGACCAGCGCGCGGCCAGTTCCGCGGAGCACACGTCGCCGCCGGTGATCAGGCCGGTCACGCCGGTGAGCGCGCCGGTCGGCAGGGCCGCGAGCACGGCGGCCGGCAGGAGCGCGTGGCTGACCCGGTGGGCCGCGACGACGTCGCCGAGGGTGTCGGTCGCGGCGAGCCGGTCGGCCGGGGCCAGGACGAGGGCCGCGCCGTGCAGCAGCGCGATGGTCCACTCGGCGACGGCGACGTCGAAGCCCGGCGAGGAGAACTGCAGCACCCGGCTGTCCGGGGTGACGTCCAGCTGCTCGACGTGCGCGGCGGCCATGGCGGCCACGCCGGTGTGGGTGACGGCGACGCCCTTGGGGCGGCCGGTGGAACCCGACGTGTAGATCACGTAGGCCGGGTTCAGCGCGGACACGGTGCGGGGCGGGGCCGTGTCGGCGTACCCGTCGAGGGGGGTGTCGATGTCGACCCGGACGGCGCCGGTGTCCGCCGGGAAGTCCGCGGGGGCGACCAGCACGCCGGCCCGGGAGTCGGCGAGCATGAACGCGACCCGTTCGGCCGGGTAGTCCGGGTCCACCGGCAGGTAGGCCGCGCCGGTCTTGAGGACCGCGAGCTGCGCGGCGACCAGGTCGACGGACCGGGGCAGCGCGAGGGCCACGACGTCCTCGGCGCGCACGCCCCGGGCCAGCAGCAGCCGGGCGAGCCGGTTGGCCCGGCGGTCGAGGTCGGCGTAGCTGACCGGGTCGGCCCCGGACAGCACCGCCGGGGCGTCCGGCGTGGCCGCCGCTCGGGCCTCGAACAGGTCCGGCAGGGTTGCGGTGCTCGACATGAACTCGTCCCCGTTCGATGGTGTGCGATCCGGCGTCCGACCTGGGGCTACTCCCCCATGGCGGTCACGAGGCTCCGCGGTCGCATGTCGGTCCAGTGCGCCTCGACGTAGTCCAGGCAGGCCTGTCGGGTGTCCTCGTCCTTCGCGACGGCCCAGCCCGCGGGGATGTCCACGAACAGCGGCCACAGCGAGTGCTGGCCCTCGTCGTTGACCAGCACGAGGTACCGGCCGTCCTGGTCCTCAAACGGATTCGTCATCTCGCCGATCCCTTGGTCGCGTGCCCGGAGGTCGATCCACTGAGGACCGCCCGCGACGACCCTAGATCATCACGTCACGGGTACTGTGCGTGCGCGTGGCGTCACTGGACGCGCGGACGCAGGTGGGGCGGGAACATCCACAGAAGCTCCGCAATGGGTCGCATCGGTTCCGTGAACTAGATCACCGTTCGCGCAGCCGCCGTGCTCGGTCGTCCCGGGATGTGGGAGTGGACAGGATTGGCTAGCATGCTGGCCGTGTCCACCTTCGACCCGTTCGAAACGCCTGAGGATGACTTCGACGTGTTCGAGGTGCCGGCGCCGGAGATCTGGCCGGAGGGCGCGTGCTGGTTCTGCGAAGGTCCGGCGTCGGAAGCCGCCGCGTACAGGGCCGCCGCGCACCGGGACGCGACCACGACCTTCCTCGCCCTCGGCCTGGTCGTCCGCGAGAAGTGGGAACGGCTCGACGTCCCGGTGCCGCGGTGTCGGCGGTGCCGCCTCGGCCACCTCCTGGAGGCCCTGCTGGCCCTGGTGGGCTTCCCCGCCCTGGCGTGGGGGTCGGCGCTGCTCCTCGACACCGCGTTCGGCAACTTCGACGGCCTGCCGCTCGTACCCCTGACCGCGCCCCGGATCGCGGTGTGGTTCCTGCCGTTCCTCGCGTGGCTGGCGCTCCGGCGCGCGTGGTTCGGCCTGGGCAGGTGGTTCCCGCACAACCGCCGCCACGTCCGCCGCCATCCGGAACTCCGGTACCTGTTGGAGACCGGCTGGCACTACGGGCGCGCGCCGATGACCCAGTGGGAACGGCGCTGGCTCTGACCCGCGCCGACAGACCACAACGCCACCGGTGGCGTCATGCTGAGCCAACATGGCTTGCCATGGCGCCATCGCGGTGCCATGATGGCACCATGAATCTCACGTCGTATGTCGACAACGTCTGCCGGGAACTCGCCGACGCGGCCGACCTCGGTGGCCCGGAGGCCCGGGCCCTCGCGGAGCGGCTGGCGGCCCCCCTGGAGTCGGCGTTCCGGCTCGCGCTCCTGGACGCGCTCTCGGCCGCCGCCGACGAGATCACCCGGGACCTGGCGCCCGGCTCCGTGGAGCTGCGCCTGCGCGGCCGGGAGCCGAGCTTCGTGGTGACGCCGCCGCCGGCCGAGCCGCCGGCCGAGGAGCCCCGCCCCGCGCCCCAGGCCCCGCCCGCCGTCGCCGACCTGGACGAGGGCGCCACCTCCCGGATCAACTTCCGGCTGTCCGACCAGCTCAAGACACGGATCGAGGAGGCGGCGGGCCGCGAGGGCCTCTCCGTCAACGCGTGGCTGGTCCGGGCCTCGGCCGCGGCCGCGTCCGGCTCGGCCTGGCACGCCCCCGCCGACGACCAGCGCGCCGCGCGGGGCGCCGACCGCTACACCGGTTGGGTCCGCTAGCTCCCGCCCGTCAGCCCCGAACGCCCGCCTCCCGTCAGGAGATCGCACCATGCCTACTTTCGACACCCCCGAACCGATCCCGGTCACGATCGAACTCGCCGTCGCCGACGTCCGGATCACGGCGACCGACCGCGCGGACACGACCGTGCAGGTCCGCCCGAGCAACGCGGACAAGGAGGCGGACGTGCGGGCCGCCGAGCAGACCCGGGTGGAGTACACCGGTGGCCGGCTGCTCGTGAAGGGTCCCCGGCAGCGCTTCAACGTGTTCAACAAGGTCGGGTCCGTCGACGTGGAGATCGCGCTCCCGCAGGGCTCCGACCTGCACGCCGACGCCACCCTGGGCGCGTTCCGCAGTACGGGCAGGCTCGGCGAGTGCCGGATCAGGACGACGGCCGGCGACCTGAACGTCGACGACACGGGACCCGCCGATCTGAGTACCGGGGCCGGCGCGGTCGCCGTGGGGCGGATCGCCGGGAACGCCGACGTCAGCACCGGTACCGGCCGGGTGCGCCTGCGGCAGGTCGACGGCACCGCCATCGTGAAGAACTCCAACGGCGACACCTGGATCGGCGCCGTCGGCGGCGGCCTGCGGGTCAAGGCGGCCAACGGCGACATCACCGTCGACCAGGCCCGGGACGACGTCACCGCGACCACCGCTAACGGCGTGATCCGGATCGGGGAGACCGTGCGCGGCACCGTGTCGCTGAAGACCGCGTTCGGCGAGGTGGAGGTCGGCATCCGGCCCGGTACCGCCGCGCTGCTGGACGTGCACACCCAGTTCGGCAACGTCCGCAACCGCCTGGCGCCCGTCGGGGCCCCGGAACCCGCGCAGGGCGACACCGTCGAGATCCGCGCCCGCACGTCCTACGGCGACATCATCATCCGGCACAGCTGACCCGCCGCTGCGACGGGCCGGCCCCGCGCACCACCACGACCCACCGGCTCCCCCGTGCCCCGCCCGAAGACCGACCGGCCCGGCACGACGCGACCACCGAACCCGGCACCTCCCCACCCGGACCGTCCACCGACTTCCGGTCGACCCCGCACGCCCAGATCCGGCCCGCAGCCACCCCGCGCCGCGCCGGCGACCCCGCACGCCCACATCCGGCCCCACGAAGGGAACGAGGGACCATGACCAGCACCGACCCGCCCGCGATCAGCACCCAGGGCCTCCGCAAGTCCTACGGCGACCACGTCGTCCTCGACGGCATCGACCTCACCGTCACCCAGGGCACCATCTTCGCCCTGCTCGGCCCCAACGGCGCCGGCAAGACCACCACCGTGCAGATCCTGTCCACGCTGATCGGCGCCGACGGGGGCGAGGTCCGGGTCGCCGGCCACGACGTCGCCCGCGAGCCGGACGCCGTGCGGGCCGCGATCGGCGTCACCGGCCAGTTCTCCGCCGTGGACGGCCTGCTCACGGGGCGGGAGAACCTGCTCCTCATGGCGGACCTGCACCACCTGCCCCGCCAGGAGGGCCGGCGCCGGGTACAGGCGCTGCTGGAGAAGTTCGACCTGGTCGAGGCGGCCGGCAAGTCCGCGGTCACCTACTCCGGCGGGATGCGCCGCCGGCTGGACCTGGCGATGGGCCTGGTCGGGGACCCGAGGATCGTGTTCCTCGACGAACCGACCACGGGGCTCGACCCGCGCAGCCGGCGCGCGATGTGGCAGACGATCCGCGACCTGGTCGCCGACGGGGTCACGATCTTCCTCACCACCCAGTACCTGGAGGAGGCCGACCACCTCGCCGACCGGATCGCGGTCCTCGACCACGGCAGGCTGGTTGCCCAGGGCACCGCCGCCGAGCTCAAGCGCCTGATCCCCGGCGGGCACATCAGCCTGCGGTTCGCCGACGCCACCGCGCTCGGGGCGGCCGCCCGCATCCTCGACGTGGCGACCCGCGACGACGAGGAACTCGCGCTGCACGTACCCACCGACGGCAGTGTCCTGTTGTTGCGCGGGATCCTCGACCGGCTCGACAACGCGGCGGTCACCGTCGAGTCGCTGTCGGTGCACACCCCCGACCTCGACGACGTGTTCCTCGCCCTCACCGGCAACCCCAAGACCGCGGAGGTATCGCGATGAGCACCCTGACCTACGCCGTGCGCGACTCGAGCACCATGTTGCGCCGCAGCCTGCGCCGGATGCGCCGGTACCCGTCGCTGACCCTGATGCTCGCCGGCATGCCCGTCGTCTTCCTGCTGCTGTTCGTCTACGTGTTCGGCGGCACGCTCGGCGCCGGGCTCGGCGGCGGCCGGTCCGACTACCTCGACTACGTCGTCCCCGGCGTGCTGCTGATGACCGTGACCAGCGCCGCGCAGGGCACCGCGATCTCCGTCGCCACCGACATGACCGAGGGCATCATCGCCCGGTTCCGCACCATGGCCATCGCCCGCTCCTCCGTGCTGACCGGCCACGTCCTCGGCAGCATGATCCAGACCATGATCAGCCTCGCCATCGTCACCGGCGTCGCGCTGCTGATCGGCTTCCGGCCGCCGGCCGGCCCGCTGGCCTGGGCCGGGGCGGTCGGGGTGCTGGCGATGCTCACCTTCGCCCTGACCTGGCTGTCGGTCGCGATGGGCCTGGTCAGCAAGAGTGTCGAGACGGCCAGCAACCTGCCCATGCCGCTGGTCCTGCTGCCGTTCTTCGGCAGCGGGTTCGTGCCCACCGACTCGATGCCGGCCGGGTTGCGGCAGTTCGCCGAGTACCAGCCCTTCACCCCCGTCATCGAGACCCTGCGGGGGCTCCTGCTCGGCGGCCCGATCGGGAACAACGCCCTCCTCTCGGCGGCCTGGTGCGCGGGTATCGCGCTCGTCGGCTACCTGTGGGCGAAGAAGCTGTACAACCGCGACCCGTCGCGGTAGCCGGAGGGCGGCCGCCGCGGACCTCGGCGTCCGAACCCTAGGCCGGGGTCGGCCCCGAGATCCCCCAGCCGGGTGAGTTCACGTGCAGCGTCGACTCGCCCGGCCGGACCTCCTCCCCGCACGCCCGGCACGTCGTGACCGGGTCGAGCAGCTGGCCGCAGGCGTGCTCGACCGTCACCGGCGGGGTGTCCGCCAGCCATTTGTCACCCCAGGACAGCAGCGCGAGCATCACGGGCCGGAGTTCGGCGCCGGCCTCGGTGAGCAGGTACTCGTGGCGTTCGGGCCGCTCGGAGTACTGGCGGCGTTCCAGGATGCCCGCCTCGACCAGGCCGCGGAGCCGGGCGGCCATCCGGTCCCGCGGGGCGCCGGTGTTGCGGACGATGTCGACGAACCGGTGGTTGCCGTAGGTGATCTCGCGGACGGCCAGCAGCGCCCACTTCTCACCGAGGAGTTGGAGGGCGGCGGCGACGGAGCACGGTCGGCCGGGCAGGGCGGTCCAGTCCACGTGGGGCGACGTCATACCACTAGGTTGCCATATCAAACCGACCCCGCTACCGTCGCACCCATGTCAGTTGGAGAATCAAACCGTCTAGCCCTGTCGGCTCCCCCGCGCACCGGCCGCGTCTTCGCGATCGTCGCGCTGGCCGTCGGCATGGCCAACCTGGACCTGTTCGTGGTCAACGTCGCCCTCCCGGAGATCGGCCGCGACTTCCACGGCGCCCCGCTGTCGTCCCTGTCCTGGGTCCTCAACGGCTACGCCATCGTGTTCGCGGCCCTGCTGGTCCCGCTCGGCCGGATCGCCGACCGGATCGGCCACCGGACCGGGTTCCTGCTCGGCCTGGGCACCTTCACCCTCGCCTCGGCCCTGTGCGCGGTGTGCCCGTCCGTCGGCTGGCTGGTCGCCGCCCGGGTGCTCCAGGCCGCCGGCGCCGCACTGTGCGTACCGACCTCACTGGCGCTGCTCCTGGCCGCGGCTCCGCCCGAGCGGCGGGCGCCGCTGGTCCGGTCCTGGGTCGCGGTGGGCGGCGTGGCGGCCGCGCTCGGCCCGGTGCTGGGCGGGCTGCTCACCCAGGTCGACTGGCGCTGGGTCTTCCTGATCAACGTGCCGATCGGCGTCGCGGGTCTGGTGCTCGGCCCCCGGGTGCTGCCGGCCAACGACGCGCGGGCGGACAGGCCCTGGCCGGACATGCTCGGCAGCGCGCTCATGGTCCTCGCGGTCGGGGCACTGGCGCTGGCCCTGGTCAGGGCGGACGACTGGGGCTGGGGGTCCGTCCGGTTCGGCGGCACCGTCGCGGTCGCGGTCCTCGCCGCCGCGCTGTTCGTCTGGCGCTCCACGGGGCATCCCGCGCCGGTGCTGGACATGACGCTGCTGCGGGTGCGCGGCTTCGGGGTCGCCACCGTCGCGGCCACCCTGTTCACCGTCGCGTTCGCGATGATGCTGCTGTCCGTCGTGCTGTGGTGCCAGGAGGTGCTCGGCTACTCGGCGGTGCAGACCGGGCTGGCGGTCGCGCCGGGGCCGTTGATGGTGCCGCTGCTGTCGTTGCTGGTCACCCGGCTGGCGCGCCTACTGGGCGGCGCCAACCGGGTCGCGGCACTCGGCACCGTGCTGTTCGCCGGCGGGATCGCCTGGTGGGCGGCGAGCGTGGACCCGACCGTGCCCGCCAGCTACCCGGCCCAGATCCTGCCCGGGATGCTGCTGACCGGGATCGGCGTCGGACTCACCCTGCCCGCGTTGATCGGCTCGGCGGCCGCGGCCCTGCCCGCCGACCAGTTCGCCACCGGCTCCGCCGTGATCCAGATGGGCCGCCAGGTCGGCTCGGTGCTCGGCATCTCGCTGCTGGTCACCGTCCTGGGTGGCGGCGGCGGTCAGGACCCGGTGGAGGTGTTCCGCGCGGGCTGGCTGGTGGTGCTGGGTGTCTGCGCGGTGGCGCTGGTGGCCGCGGCGTGGCCGGCGCGGCGGACGGCCACCTGACCAGGTCGCCGCCGGCGACCGCGACCCGGTCGGGTCGCCGGCGGCGGGGTCACCTACCCCGGGGAGGGGTTGGCGGGCCGCCCTGGACCGACGGCCGGGTCGGGCCACCGGTGCCGTCGCGCCCGTGACCACTGTGAGTCCACTCGGAACTCACTCAGAGGTGCTGCTCCGGGCCGGTACCGGAGTGCCGGGTCCGCTGTCCGGTATCGGATTCTCGGCCGGTTTGCCGGCACCGTCCGGACCGATACGCTCGTCTCCCACGGGTACCGGACACAGTGGAGGTTGTGCGTGACGGCTGAGGACAGATCAGGGCAATTCGGCGTGCTGGAACACCATCCGGCGGGCCAGATCGTGCTCACGGACCCGGTTGGTCCCGGCGTCCGCTCCCGGCTCCTGACCGGCGCGGGCCTCGGTACGTTCCGGAGCCTGGGGGACGGGGGCCCACCCGGGACGCTGTCCATGTGCCCCGGCTGCGCCGACGCCGAGGACGACGACTGGGACTGGTGACCACGTGCCGCAACCGTCCACCCCGCTGATCGGCCGCCAGCGGGAGCTGGCCCTCCTGACGGACCCGATCGCCGGGCTCCGGCAGGGCGGCCGGGCCGTCTTCCTCGTCGCCGAGGCGGGTCTGGGCAAGTCCCGGCTGGGCAGGGAGACCGCCGCCGCGGCCGCCCGCTCCGGGGTTCCGGTCCTCCGCGGCCGGGCCGACGCGGCCGGCACCGCGATGCCGTTCCGGCCGCTCACCGAGGCGATCAGCTCGCTGCTGCGCGACAGCGGGCCGCCGGACGCGCCCGAACTCCTGCTCTACCGGCCGGCTCTGGCGCGCCTCATCCCCCAGTGGCGGCAGGACGACAGGGCCGCCCCGGACCTGACCCTCATCGAGGTCGCCGAGGCCCTGCTCCGCCTCCTGCGGCACGTCGGGGGGCCCACCGGCTGCGTGCTGCTGCTCGACGACCTGCACGACGCCGACACCGAGACCCTGACCGTCCTCGGGTACCTGCTGGACAACCTCGCGGATCTGCCGGTGCTCCTGGTCGCCTCCTCGCGCCCGGAACCCTGCCCCGCGATGGACCTGGCGCACTCGGCGGCCCGGCGTCGGGTCGCCGACCTCGTCGAGCTGGGACCGTTGGGGTCCGACGACGTCGCCCTGCTGGCCGCGGCGGTCCTCGGCGTCGAGGTCGGCGGCGTGCCCGGGGCGGTACTCGACCGGCTGGGTTCGGCGGCGGGCGGCAACCCGTTCTTCGTGGAGGAGCTGGTCACCGCCATGACCGACTCCGGGGTGCTGCGGCACGGCCCCGGAGGCTGGCACCTGACGGGCGTCGACCCGCCGGTGCCGGCCACGATCGTGCACGGCGTCCGGGAGCGGGTCCGCCGCCTCGGTGACCCCGCCGAGGACCTGCTCCGGATCGCCGCGACCCTGGGCCCCCGGTTCACCCTGACGGTCGTGCGGAACGCCACGGGGCTCGACGAGGCGACGGTGCTGCGGATCGCCCGGGCCGCCGTCGCCGCGCGGCTCCTCGAACCCGACGAGACCGGATCCGACTGGTACGCCTTCCGGCACGCCCTGACCGCCGAGGCGCTCCTGGGTGACCTGCTGCCCCCGGAACGGGCCGCGCTAGCCCAGCGGGCCGCCGACGCGGTCGAACACGTGCACCCGGCGCCCGCGGACGGGTGGCTCACGCTCGCGGCGGACCTGCGGTGCGCGGCCGGCCAGGACGCCCTCGCCGCCGACCTGCTCGCCGAGGCCGGCCGGCGCGCGCTGGCGGCGGGGTTCTACACCTCGGCGGTGGCGCCGTTGGAACGGTCCCACCAGCTCCGCCCCGCGACCGGACTCCAGGCGCCGCTGGTCCGTGCCCACCTGGCGGGCGGGCACATCGACCGCGCGTTGGGGTTCGTCGGGGAGTTGCCCGTGCCGTATCGGGGGTCGTCCGAGGAGCGGACCCGCGCCGAGCTGCACGCGGACATCGCCTTCGCCGCCGTGATGGCGGAGCGGATCCCCGACGCCACCGAACAGCTGACCGTGGCACGGAACCTGCTCCGGGACGATCCGGCACCCGGGCCGGGCGCCCTGCTCGACGTGGTCGACGCCCGCCTGATCTTCCTGGGCTCGGGACCGCTGGAGGACCGGATCGCGGTCGCGGGACGGCTGGCCAGGCAGGCCGCCGACACCGCCGAGCGGCGGGACCTGCCGGACGCGGCCTGCCGGGCCTGGCAGTTCCTGGCGGTCCTGGCCCGCGAGAACGACTACGCGGAGGCCGACCGTTGCCTGGAACGGATGCTGGCCGTCGCCGAGGAGCACGACCTGCCCGGCTGGCGGCTGGACGCGCTGCTCCGACTCGGGGTGACCCACTTCCTGCGCACGGGCGAGGTCGACCGGCTCCGGCAGGCCCAGTTGACGGCCGACCGGGCCGGGGCGATCGCCCGGAGCACGTTCGCCGACCTGGCGTTCGCCATCATGCACGTCCTGCGCGGCGACTACGACACGGCGGCCGAGGTGGTCGAGCGCGCCGACCGGGTCACGGCCCGGATGCGGCACCCGGCCGCGCGCCAGGACCTGATGGTCGCGCAGGCCGCGCTGGCGGGTCACCGGGGCCGGCGAGCGGACCTGGAGCGGTGCGCCCCGGAGGACGGGCCGGACGTGCGGGTCACCGGGCTCGGGTACGCGGTGTGCGCGCTCCTGGAGGAGGACCACGCCCGGGCGGCGGCCGACCTCGACGCGGTACTGGTCCAGGAGTCGCAGCACCCGTCGGCGTACCAGCTGGCCGGCGGGCGCGGCCTGCGGCTCCTGGTCGAGGCGCACGCCGGCCGCGCGGGCTGGCCCGAGTACGAGGACGTGGTGCGGTTCCCGTCGGCGGGGGTCCGGTGGAACCGGCAGTTCGTGCTGTTCGCGCGGGCGGTGCTGCTGGGCCGGTCGGGCCGGGCGGACGCGGCGGCGGAGTCGTTCGAGGAGGCGGTGCTGGCCGCGGAGCCGTTCCCGCTGGCCGGGCACCTGGGCCGCAGGCTGGTCGCGGAGGCGGCGATCGCCGACGGCTGGGGCGAGCCGGCGGGGTGGCTGCGGTCCGCCGAGGAGTACTTCCACCAGGCGGGGGTGCCCGCCGTGGCCGGCGCGTGCCGCTCGCTGCTCCGCCGGATCGGGGCCCCGCGTCCGCACCGCCGGCGGGGCATCGACGCGGTGCCCGGGGAGCTGGCCGGGCTCGGGGTGAGCGTCCGCGAGTACGAGGTGCTCGTGCTGCTGGCCGGGTCGGTCGGCAACGTGGAGATCGGCCGGCGGTTGTTCATCTCCCCGCGCACTGTCGAGAAGCACGTGGCGAGCGTCCTGGCCAAGCTGGGGCTGGCCGACCGGAGCGCGGTCCCGGCCCGCGTGCGCGGACTCGTGCCGACCCAGTAGTTGGGGGCGGTGCCCCCATCAGTGGTCCGGTCGGGCGGCGGGGACGGGGGCTCGCGCCGATGCCGGGACACCCGCGCGCGACGAGGCTGGGGTACGTCGCGGCACGGAGCCGCGGGAGGAGGCGTACCCGGATGCTGGTCGAATTCGCGGTCCTCGGGCCCTGTGCCGTGACGGTCGGGGGCGTGCCCACCAGGCTGGGCGGGCCCCGGCCCCGGGCGTTGCTGGCCCGGTTGCTGATCGCCGGTGGCACGGTGGTCGCGGAGGACCGGATCATCGAGGACGTGTGGGACGGGACCCCGCCGCGCGGGCCGCGCCCGGCGTTGCACACCTGCGTGGCCGACCTGCGGAAGGCCCTGGAGCCCGGGCGGTCGCCGCGCCGGCCCCCGCAGGTGCTGGTCCGCAGCGGTCCGGGCTACGCGCTGCTCACCGGGGGCGGGTCCGTCGACGCCGTCCGGTTCGTCGAGGCGGCCCGGTCGGGCATGGCCACCCTGGCCGGCGGGCGCCCGGACCTGGCCCTGCCGCTGCTGGACGCGGCGCTGCGGCTGTGGCGGGGCGCGGCCTACGCGGACCTGGCGGAACTGCGGTTCGTCCGCGCGGAGGTGGAGGGTCTGGACGAGTGGCGGTCGCTGGTCCGGGAGGAGCGGGTCGCGGCGCTGCTGGCCCTGGGGCAGCACCGGACCAGTCTGGTCGAGTGCCGCTCGCTGGTCGCGGAGCACCCGTTCCGGGAGCGGGGGTGGGCACTGTGGGCGCTCGCGCTGTACCGGTGCGACCGCCAGTCGGACGCCCTGGCGGTGCTCCGGGAGGCCGGGTGCCGGCTGCGGGAGGACCTCGGGGTGGAGCCGGGGCCGGCGGTCGCGGCGCTGCACCGGCGGATCCTCGCGCACGATCCGGATCTGCGGTGGGAAGGGGCGGTACCGGACCCCGCGACGGCGTTGGCGCGATTCGTAACAGTTTGGTAGTGCCGACCGGCACACGGTTTCCCTCGGCGGCGTTCACGGGTAGCTTCCCCGCCGTTACGGAAGGTCCCGCACCCGTCGGGGGTCAACCACCGAGGAGGGCTCACAGCCTTGAAGCAGAGATTCGTACCAGCCGTCGTCGTACTCACCGCGGCCCTGGCCGCCACGGCCGGCTGCGTGCAGAACAGTTCGGACGGCAGTGCCGCCTCCGGCAAGGACTGCACGGTCAAGATCGCGTTCTTCGGCGCCCTGACCGGCCCGAACGCGGCACTCGGCATCAACGTCCGCGACGGGGCGAAGTTGGCGATCGACCAGTACAACGCGTCGCGGCAGGACACCTGCAAGATCGAGCTCGACAACCGGGACTCCCAGGGCGACGAGAAGGTGGCCCCCGGCATCGCCGACGCGGTGATCCCCGACCAGAAGATCATCGGCGTCGTCGGACCGGCGTTCTCCGGCGAGTCCAAGGCGGCCGCCGGGAAGCTGTCCGAGAACGGGCTGACGATGATCACCATCGCCACCAACCCGAGCCTGTCCACCAGCGGCTGGAAGACGTTCCACCGGGCGCTCGGCAACGACGCCACCCAGGGGCCGGCCGCCGGCCGGTACATCCAGAACACGCTGAAGGCGGAGAAGGTGTTCGTCGTCGACGACACCTCCGAGTACGGCAAGGGCCTCGCCGACGAGGTCCGCAAGGTCGTGAAGCCCGTGGCCACCGGTACCACCAGCAAGGGTCAGACGGACTTCTCCGCCCTGATCTCGGCCATCCGGGCCTCGAACGCCGACGCGGTCTACTACGGCGGCTACTACGCCGAGGCCGCGCCGTTCCTCAAGCAGCTGCGCGGCCAGGGCGTCAAGGCGGCCTTCGTCACCGGCGACGCCGTCAAGGACGACAAGTTCGTCGAGGGCGCGGGCAAGGAGGCCGCCGAGGGCGCGATCATCACCTGCCCGTGCGTGCCGCCGGAGAAGGCGGGCGGCACCTTCGCCGCGGACTTCAAGAAGGCGTTCGGCAGCGAGGCGGGCACCTACAGCGCCGAGTCCTACGACGCGGCCAGCATCTTCGTGGCCGGCGTGAAGGCGGGCAGGACGAACCGCAAGGACATGGAGGCGTTCGTCGACGCCTACAAGGGCAAGGGTGTGACCACCGACTTCGCGTTCACCCCGCAGGGCGAGATCGAGCTGTCGGCCGTCGCGGTGTGGGCGTACCGGGTCGAGGGCGGCCGGATCGTCGCCGTGGAGGAGATCCCGAAGGCCTAGGGTCGGGCGGGGCGGTGGGGCTCCCCGGATCGGTGAGCCCCACCGCCCTCGCCGGTCAAGGTCCAGAACAGACGGACCTTCGACGGGTACGCGGGGGCGCGGGTGTCGCCAGGCCCGCTCCGCGCCGCGGTCGCGTCGGTCCGGCCATCGGGCCCGCTCCACGCCGCGGTCGCGTCGGTCCAGTCATCGGGCCCGCTCCACGCCGCGGTCGCGTCGGTCCGGCCATCGGGCCCGCTCCACGCCGCGGTCGCGTCGGTCCAGTCATCGGGCCCGCTCCACGCCGCGGTCGCGTCGGTCCAGTCATCGGGCCCGCTCCACGCCGCGGTCGCGTCGGTCCAGTCATCGGGCCCGCTCCACGCCGGGCGGGTGGGTCGACACGGGTCAGGCCCGCTCCACGCCGACGTGCACCCCGTGCCGGCTGGGCTGGTCGATCTCGTCGAGGACGGCCACCGCCAGGTCCGGGTAGGAGATCCGGCTCGCCGCGTCGGCGGGCGCCACCCGGTAGCCCCCGGTCCGGGCCGCCGCGTGGTCGAAGTCCCCGGCCGGGCTGAGCACCACCCAGTCGACCCCGTCGCCGGCCCCGCGCAGCGCGTCGACGCCGGCCGCGTGGCCGAGGTAGAAGGTCCGCCACTCCTGCGGATAGTCCGGGGTGTCCATCAGCGGCACGCCGTCGGCGGTGGCCAGCACCGGGGCCAACCCGACCACGACCAGCCGGGGCACCCCGGAGCCGGCCAGTGCCCGGGCCGCCGCCGGGAAGAACTCGGCGGGGTCCGCGCCGAGGTCGGCGGCCGCGTGCACCGCGGCGTCCTGCCCGGCGACCAGGGCCGCGACCGCGGCCCGGTCGGTGACGTCACCGGCGACCACCCGCACCCCGGCGGGTGCCGGATGCCGGGCCGGGTCGCGGACCACGGCGGTCACCTCGTGCCCCCGACGCACGGCCTCCGCCACGGCCGCTCTCCCCGCCCGGCCGCCCGCGCCGAACACGATGATCCTGCTCATTCTCCCGCTCCTCCCCGGTCCGACGCCCGCCGCCGGACCGACGAGAGGAAAGCTACGGACGAGGGCGGTTACCTCCGGGGTACCGTGGCCGGGTGGAGCCTCTCGACCCCGACATGTTCGACCCGGTCTGCCCGTCGGACCTGTCCCCGATCCGGATCGGCGACAAGTGGGGCGGCATGGTGATCCGCTGCCTGGAGAGCGGACCACGCCGGTTCTCCGAACTGCGGATCCCCCTGCGCGGCATCACGGCGAAGGTGCTGACCCAGGCCCTGCGCGGTCTGCAACGCGACGGCCTGGTCTCCCGCACCGAGCACCCCGGCCCGGCCCCGCGGGTCGAGTACGCGCTGACCGACCTCGGCCGGAGCCTGATCGCGCCGATGGACGCCGCGTGCGCGTGGACGGCCGCGCACTGGGACGAGCTGATCGACGCCCGCGAGGCCGTACCCGGCCCGGTCTGACCCGGCGTCACCACCAGCCACAACTCTGGAGTTATGGCCACTTCGCATGCTCCGGCGGGCCCGAACTGTGTCAGGGTTTTCTCCCACAGGTCCTGTGACCGCCCTCATACCGATCTCGGAGGTGCCGCCGTGGACGACCCGGCACGCCCCGGCTGCCGACGACCGCCACCGGGGGTCGCACGCCCGTCCCCCGACGCGAGAAAGCCGACCGCCCTGCGGCGGCCGGCCCCTCCTCACCCCTCAGAGAGGTATCTGCCGGTGCGAACCGTGCGCCCCGGATCAGGCGTGGACGTATTCGCGGTCCGGGCCCGGATAGCACTCGGTGGACCACTCCACGGCGGAGTCGCGACCCGCGGGGACCTCGGCGAGTCCGTTGGCGAAGCTCTGGTCGACCCAGATGACGACGAAGATCCGGATGTTCCCCGAAGGCATCGGGTTTCTCCTTTCCGGGAAACGGGTGCGGCCAGGCGGAATGCGATCGAATTCCACCGATGACCATCAGGGGTGGGCATGAGCGTAGCGACGAATACCGACACCACGAGATGTCGCGTGACAGCTGTGCGTCATCGCTGAACGCCCTGGTGGAACGCCCCCTACCGAGGTCCGGATTCGCGTTTCCACGGACGCTGTATTGAAAGAACCTGGGAATTTCAAGGAAACGCACGGGACCCTGTCGAGATCGGAGGTCGGGCATGCGGCCGAACACACGAACGCACGCCACATTCGGGGCCGCGCTGCGCGCCGCCATCGCCGACAGCGGACTGACCCTGCACGCCGTCCGGGCGCGTCTGGCCCGCCGCGGTGTCCAGGTCGCGGTGGCGAGCCTCAGCTACTGGCAGTCGGGCCACAACCGCCCGGAGCGGCCGGAGTCCCTGCGGGCGGTGGCCGTGATGGAGGACATGTTCGGCCTGGCTCCCGGCGCGTTGACGGGGCTGCTCGGACCGTCCCGGTCGCGGGCGGTCGCGCGGGTGGGCGGCGGCCGGTTCGAGGGCCTGCCGAGCGGTCGGGCGGTCGCCGAGTTCGCCGACGAGATCCGTCGCGAGTCCGCCGGGGTGCGGGTGCTGTGCACGGAGGAGGAGGCGGTGCTCTCCGCCGGCCGGACGCTGCACGAGGTCCGGACCCGGCTGCTGGGCCTGGCCGGCCGCGACGGTGTGGACCGGTGGGGCGTGGCGAGCTTCGCCGAGCCGGGGCAGGATCTCGACGCGATCGGGATCACCGCGGTGCGGCACTGCAGGGTCGGCAGGGTCCTGCGAAACCACAGCGAACGGTTCGTCGGTACCGAGCTGATTCTCGACCGTCCACTCAGCTCCGGTGACACCTTCATGATCGAGTACACCGTGGTCGTCGGGCAGCGGTGTCCGGACGGGGAGTTCTTCCGCGCGTTCGCCGAACCCGCGGGGCTCTACGTGGCCCGGGTCCGGTTCGATCCCTCGGAACTGCCCGTGCGGTGCTACCAGTTCCACGCACCGCTGCTCGAGGAGTCCCGCGAGGAACGGGAACTCCGGCTCACGGGCGGCCGGGTCGCGCTCCTGGCCACCCAGGACCCCGGGCCCGGCCTGCACGGCATCCGGTGGGAATGGGAGTAGGAATCCCGCGAAGGGAAAGGGCGGACCGCTGACGCGGTCGGCCCTTTCCCTCTCCCCTCAGGAGGACTGCGAACTACACGGTGACCGACCAGGTGTCGAGGATTCCGTAGTCACCCGGGCCGTAGTCGGTGACGCCGAGCCGCCAGACGCCGCCCGCCGCGACGACGCCGACCGGCACGGAGTAGGTCCGCTGGCCGCCGAACTGGGTGCACGGGTAGTTGCCGGTACCCGGCGACTTCATCGTGTACGTCATGCCGTTCGGCGCCATCAGGCTGATCCCGAGGTCCTCGGAGCAGGTGTGGTTGATGGTCACCGACACCTGCACCGGCGACGTCGCGGCGCCGCTCGCGTTGGCCATCAACGAGCTGACGACCTGGTTGTCCATGATCTGGTAGTCGGTGTTGTTGGTGAACGTGCGCCCGCTCGGCGGGGTCGTCGGCGGGGTGCCGTTGACGGTCAGGGTGTAGGTGGTGGTGTGCGACACCGCTCCGGCGCCGGTGATCGTGATGGTCGAGGTGCCCGGGGTGGCGTTGCTGGCCACCGCGAACGTGACGGTGGCGTTGGAGCCCGACTGCACGGACGACGGGTTGAACGACACGGTCACGCCCGACGGCGCCCCCGAGGCGGACAGGTTCACGGTCTGCGCGCTACCCGAGGTGGTGGCCGTGTTGACGGTGGCCGTCACCGAGGAGCCCCGGTTCGCGCTGCCGGAGGCGGGGTTCACCGAGACCGAGAAGTCGTTGGTCGGGGTGGACGTGCCGACGGCGAGGTTCCAGATGGCGTACGCGATGCCGTCCGCGCCCCGGTTGAGGGCAGTGGCACTGATGTTGCTGGTGGTGTCACACGCCGCGTGGTAGCAGGGGTCGTACGCCGCGGCAGTACCGCCCCACTTGGTCACCTGGGCGCTCGTCTTGCGGGCGGAGGCGCCGGTGGCGTAACCGCTGGTGGCGATGCCCGCGTTCTTGAACGAGGCGTCATCGGAGCGGCCCTGGCCCTCGACGTTCTCCTCCGGCTGGAGGTTGAGGGAGTCCCAGTAGGCCTTCAGCGGGGCCGAGGTGGCCGTGGTGATGTTGTTGATGAAGTACCCGGCGTTGGTCGAGCCGATCATGTCGAAGTTGTAGTACCCCTTGATGGCGGTCTTCTGGGCGGCGCTCAGGGAGTTGACGTAGAACGTGGAGCCGTTGAGGCCCTGCTCCTCGTCCGTCCACCAGCCGAACCGGACGTGCTTGGTCATGGTCGGGTTCGCGCTGGCCAGGGCCAGTGCGGTCTCCAACAGGGCCGCGGAACCGGAGCCGTTGTCGTTGATGCCCGGGCCCGCGCTCACCCCGTCGAGGTGCGCGCCGAACATCACCGTGTTGTTGGTGTCACCACCGGGCCAGTCGGCGATCAGGTTGTTCGACGGGTAGGTGCACGAGGAGCAGTTCTGCTCGGTCACCGTGTACCCGGCCGCTTGGAGTTTGCCCTTCACGTAGGCCACGGAGGCCGTGTAGCCGGCGCTGCCCGCGCGACGGTTGCCGCCGTTCTGCGAGGCGATCGTGCCGAACTGGGTCAGGTGCGCCTGCACCTTGGCGACGTCGATGTCGGGCACGGTCGGGTTCGGATTGCCGGTGCCCACGGTCAGGCTGTAGGTGGCCGTGTGGCTCACCGACCCGGTCCCCGTCACCGTGATCGTGTAGCTGCCCTGCGCCGTGGAGGAGCTGGTCGAGATGGTCATGGTGCTGTTGGACCCGGACTGCACCGACGACGGGCTGAACGACACGGACACGCCCGACGGCGCCCCCGAGGCGGACAGGTTCACGGTCTGCGCGCTGCCCGAGGTGGTGGCCGTGTTCACCGTGGACGTGACCGACGAACCCGGCTGGACGCTGCCCGAGCCCGGGTTCAGCCCGAGGGTGAAGTCGTTGCCGGGCGTGGAGGTGCAGCTCGGCTCGTTGGACTGCGCCGGCACGCTCACCGCGTCCCAGGCGGCCTTGACCTTCTGGTACTGGCCACAGCTCGGGTCCAGGTTCTTCGCCGAGGTGAGGGTGTTGACCCGCCACTTCGGGTACGTCATGCCCGAGGTCTTCGTCAGCATCGCGTTGTAGACGATCTTCCCGGCCGGCTGGATCCCGATCCCGGTCAGCGTGGTGCTGTTGCAGGTCGCGCTGACGGGCTGGCCGTTGGTCGGGTTGGTGCCCTCGGCGAGCAGGTAGAACCAGTGGTTCATCGGCCCGGCGGAGGCGTGCTCCGAGGACGGCAGGCTGGTGGAGTAACAGTCGGGGTGCCCGGAGATCTTCGACGGCTTGTACATGTACCGGATCGGGCCGCTGCCGGAGAGGTTGACCTTCTCGCCGACCTCGTAGTCCGGCGCGTCGGTCGCGTTGTTCAGGTAGTACTCGGTCAGCGCGCCGAAGATGTCGCCCACGGCCTCCTGGGTGTCGTGCCCGGAGATGCCGCCCGGGGTCTTGGCGTCCAGTCCGTGGCCGTACTCGTGCGCCACGACGTCGATCGCGGTGATCCACTGGTTCGCGTTGTTGCGGCCGAACACGACCCCGTCGGGGTTGCTGGTCTGGCCCCAGTACGCGTTGACCTCGGGCAGCCCGACCTCGGCGTCGACCCAGTTGCCGTTGCCGTCCAGGCCGTTGCGGCCGTACCAGTTCTGCAGGATGTCCCACATGGCGGATCCCGCGTACAGGACGTCCACGCAGCCGGAGACCTTGTCCGTCTTGGAGGTGCTGCCCCAGACGTCGTCGGTGTCGGTGTAGGCCGCGCCGGTGCTCGACGCGCTGGTGTAGTCCGTGCACTCCAGCTTCGGCCGGCTCGGGTGGCTCATCCGGTAGCTGCCGCTGGAGCCCGACGTGCCGATGGTCAGGTTCGGTCCGCTCCAGATCCCGGTGCCCGTGCCCGCCGCGATCTCCTCGGTGGAGTGCGCGACCCTGCCGCTGGCGGCGTCGACGTACACGTTCTGCCGGGACGCCTCCCCACCGTGGTGCCCGTCACCGGTCGCGGTGCCCGACACGAGCACGTGCCAGGCGAGTACCGGCCTCGGCTGGTCGAGCGTGAGCACCACCAGCTTCGGTTCGGCGACCTGGTCGACCTTCAGCAGACGGGTACGGGCGGCGGCGGTGGCCTGCTGCGCGCTGATCCCCGGCCGGGTGTCCACCGCGATCGTCGTGTCGCTGCCCGACACCGTGCTCAGCACCCGGCCGGCGGCGTCGGTGGCCACGACCGCGTCGCCGCCGACCACCGGCAGTCCCCGGTAGGTGCGGTCGTAGGACACGTAGTACAGCGCGGCACCGGGGTCGCCCCCCGTGTAGACGGCCCGGCGGTCGAACTGCTCGTCGGGGCCCTTGCGCAGCGCGTCCAGCCCGCTGGAGGCGGCCCGGTCCGCGGCGGCGACGGCCAGCCCGACGGGATCGACGGCCTGCGCCGTGGGGGCCTGCGCGGCGGACCAGGACAGCGCGGCGGCCGTCCCCGCGACCAGCGCGAGGGCCAGCCCCGCCGCCAGGGCCGGTGGCCGGGTTCCGTGTCTCATGGGTTGCTCCTTGGTGCGAGGGGGGTCCATCCATGGAATTCCACCGATGGCCATGTGAGGGTGAGGAGGAGCGTAGTGACGGCACCCGATACGGCAAGACGTCGGACAATCACCGTCAGTAGTCACTGAACGGTCGGCGGGGACGATTCCGGCGCGACGGCGAGACCCCGACCGGAACCCGGACACCCGTTGAAAAAACTCGGGATTTTCACAGCTGCGGGACACGGCGCGCGGGGCCATCATGGGAACGGAGGTGGAAGATGCGACCACGGGCACCCGTCACGTTCGGGACCGCGCTGCGATCGGCGATCGGCGAGAGCGGCCTGACCCTGCACGCCGTCCGGGGGCGGCTCGCCCGCCGCGGGGTACACGTCGCGATCGGCACCCTGAGCAACTGGCAGACCGGCCACAACCGCCCGGAGCGGTCGGAGTCCCTGCGGGCGGTCACCGCGCTGGAGGAGCTGTTCGCCCTCGCCCCCGGCGCGCTGACGGCCCTGCTCGGCCCGCGTCGCTCCCGCGGTCGGCAGGCCGTCGGGGCCCCGGAGCGACTCCGGTTCGACGCCGTGCCGAGTGGCACCGCGGTCAAGCGGATCGTCGGCGAGATCTGCCCCGAGATCCCCGACGACGTGCGCGTGCTGTACACCGAGGAGGAGGTGGTCCTCCGCCCCGGGCGGATCCTGTCCGAGATCCGGACCCGGTTCCTGGCCCGCGCGGAGGTCAACGGGGTGGACCGGTGCTTCGCGGTGAACTTCGCCGAACCCGGGTACGACCTCGACACGATCCACGTGTCCGCGACGCTGAACTGCCGGCCCGGCCGGGTGCGCAGGGACCACGCCCAGAGTCTGGTCGGCACCGAGCTGCTCCTCGACCGGGTCCACAACGCGGGCGAGACCTTCCTCATCGAGTACACGGCGGTCATCGGCCAGCCGATCGGCGACCACGAGTACTTTCGCGCGTTCGCCCGTTCCACCGGTCTCTACGTGGTCCGCGTCCGGTTCGCCCCCTCGGAGCCGCCCCGGCGGTGCTACCGGTTCCAGGCCGCGACCGCCGACGAGCCGCGCGGCGAACAGGAGATCCCCCTGACGGACGCGCGGATCGCCCTGGTGGCGGCGCAGAACCCCGGGCGCGGGGTCGTGGGCATCCGCTGGGAGTGGGACCAGGGCACGCGTTGATCCCCCCCGGACGTACGGGGCGGCCCGCCCGGGGGGAGTCCCCGGACGGGCCGCCCCGTGCGGGGTACCCGCTCTCCCCGAACGGTCAGCAGGTCGCCGAGGACGAGATCCGAACCCCGTTGATCTTGCGCATCGGGTGGTCGTTGGAGGTGTCGTACATGCCTCCGGGCCAGATACAGACCACCTTGCCGTCGGTGAAGCGGAGGTAGGCCACGTCGTCGTGGCGGGTGTTCACAATGGCGCGGGCGTTCATGGACGAGCCCGTGATGCTCTGGTAGCCCGAGGTCACCACCTGGTACCTGCCGGTGATCTGCGAGGCCGGGTTCTCCAGGTCGCCGCTGTAGAAGCACACGTACGGGTAGGGACACGCCGGCGCCCCTGCCGCCGCGGCCGGTTCCATGGCGACCGCCGCGCCCACGACGCCGACGGCGACAGCCGCCAGGAGCTGGGGAAGTTTCCGGAATGAGGACATCAGTCGTTCCTTTCGGGGAGGGCCTCCGCGGTGGTCCGTGGTGCTCTCCCGGTGCTGTGAATGCGGAATTCGGTACCCCGCGAGGGTCACGGACGCCGGTTCGGGCTCGGTATGCCGGCACTTCGGCGGGCGGCCGGCCGATCCAGTAACCTGCACTTCCGGCGGTAGGCCGCATCGCGTACGGGAGGGCGATCGTGCACTTCGGAATCCTCGGACCGCTGCGGGTCCTCGACGATTCCGGGCCGGTCCCGCTGGGCGCGCGCAACCTCCGGGTGCTGCTGGCGACCCTGCTGTGCCACCCGAACCGGGCCGTGGACACCGGCACCCTGGTGGACGCGATCTGGGAGACCGCACCGCCGAAGTCCGCCGCCAAGAACCTGCAGGTGTACGTCCACCAGCTCCGCCGCCGCCTCGGGGACGCCCGCGTGGTCCGCTACCCGCACGGGTACGGGGTCCTCGTCCGGGACGGCGAGCTCGACGCGGACGCGTTCGCGGCGCTGGCCGACCGCGGCGACCTGGCGGTGCGCGCCGGCGACCTGGAGCGGGGCCGGACCCTGCTGGCCGAGGCCCTCGGGCTCTGGCGCGGGCCGGCCTTCGCCGACGTCGCCGATGCCAGCGCGGTCCGGGAGTCCGTCGCGGGGCTCACCGAGCGGCACACCGGCGTGCTGGAGGACCGGATCGACGCGGACCTCGCGCTCGGCGCGCACCACGCGGTCATCGCCGAACTGAACGCCCTCGTGCCGCAGCATCCCCTCCGCGAGCGGCTGCGCGGCCAGCAGATGGTGGCCCTGTACCGGTGCGGACGCCCCGCCGAGGCGCTCCAGGCGTACCAGGAGGGCCGCAAGCGCCTCGTCGAGGAGCTGGGCGTCGAGCCCACCGAGGAACTGCGCGCCATGCAGGTGGCCGTACTCCGGGGCGTCGACCCCGGCCGCGGCGTCCAGGTCTCGGGAGCGCGGGCCCCGGCGGTGGACGCGGGGCCGAGCACCCTCCCCCGCGACATTCCCGACTTCACCGGCAGGGCGGCGGAACTCCGGCGGCTCGACACGCTCTCGGCGGCACCGGGCGGCGGGGCCGTCGTCGTGGTCCGGGGCATCGGCGGCGTCGGGAAGACCGCGCTGGCCGTCCGCTGGGCCCGCACCGCCCGGGAACGCTTCCCCGACGGTCAGTTCTATCTCGACCTGCGCGGGCACGGAACCGGGGCGCCCGTCGGGCCCGGGGAGGCGACCCGGCTCCTGCTGCGGATGCTCGGGTTGTCCCCGCAGGCCGTCCCGGACACCGACGAGCACGCCACGGCCGTGTACCGGTCACTCGTCGCCGACCGGCGGATGGTCGTCCTGCTCGACAACGCGCACTCGGTGGACCAGGTCCGTCCCCTGTTGCCGGGCGGCTCCGGCAGCCTCGTCCTCGTCACCAGCCGGGCGCGGCTGGGCGGTCTCGTCGCCCGGGACGGGGCGCACCGCCTCGACCTCGGGACGCTCGCCGATGCCGAGGCGGTGGACCTGCTGGGCGACGTCGTGGGCCGGCAGCGGGTCCGCGCCGACCCGACGGCGGCACTGGAACTGGCGCACGCCTGCGGAAACCTGCCGCTGGCGCTGCGGATCGCCGCCGCGAACCTCGTCGACGGCCGACGGAGCCTCCGCGAGTACGCCGACCTGGTCGCGGGCGGGGAACGGCTGGACGCCCTGAGCGTGGAGGGGGACCCGCACAGCACCGTGCGCGCCGTGTTCGGTACCAGCCTCGACCGGCTCACCGGGGACACCGCCGTCCTGTTCCGCCGGATCGGGCTGCTTCCCGTGGCGGAGGCGGGCCACTGGATCGTGCCGGTGCTCATCGGCTGTTCGGCGAAGGACGGCGACCGGTTCGTCGAACGGCTGTCGGACGCCTCGCTGCTGGCGCCGGGACGCGACGCGGGAAGGTTCGCGCTGCACGACCTGGTGCAACTCTGCGCCCGCGAACACGCCGACCGCGAGGACGTCGCCGCGCTCCGGCGCTGCTACGAGGCGCTGCTGCGGGCCGCGCTGCGGGCGGACGCGGCCCTGCCCAGCAAGAACTACCCCACCCCGGCCTGGTCCGGCCCCGACGCCACCGACTCCCCCGGCGACGCCGATCCCGCCGAGTGGCTGCGCGCCGAGTACGACCTGCTGTTCCGGGCGGCCCGGGACGCCACCCGGCGCGGCTGGCCGGACCTGTCGTGGCGGCTGGTCACGAGCATGACGAACTTCGCGGGGCACCAGAGCTACATCAGCGAGTGGACCCAGGTCGCCGAGGAGACCCTGGCCACCACCGGTGACCCCGAGGGCGTCGCCGCGCTCCTACTCGGCCTCGGCGGGATGTACCAGGCCCGCGGTCAGCTCCCCCGGGCCTTCCCGCTGCTCCGGCGCGCCCGGCGGATGTTCGTCCGGGCCGGCCGGCCGGCCCTGGCGGCGACGGCGGCCACCCAGCTCAGCATGGCCTACCGGGCGACGGGCAACTGGACGGCCGCCCGGGCAGCGGTCGACTGGGCGATCCGGCACCTCGCCGACGTCCCGACCGCCGCGGCGCAGCGGGGCCTCGCCCAGGTCGCGCTCGGCAACCTGCTGCGGACGTCGGGGGCCGCGCCGGAAGTCGCCCTGGTGACGTTCGAACAGGCGGCCGCCAGCATGCGCGCCGCGGGCAACCGGGTCGGCGAGGCGAACGCGCTCGTCTGCCTGAGCCAGTGCCACTCCGCGCTCGGCCAACTGGAGGAGGCGCTGGAGCTGTGCCGGACGGCGGTCGCCATCCTCACCGGGGCCCAGGACCGGACGGGGCTGGTCATCGCCGCGTGCCACCTGGGCCGGACGTACCTGACGATGGGTGATGTGGCGTCCGCGTGGACCCACGCCAGCAGCGCCCTGGACGCGGCCCGGGAGTCCAACCACCCGCACGGCCTGCGCACCGCGCTCGGCCTGGCCGGCGAGATCGCCGCGCGCCGGGGCGACGTCGACCTGGCGCTGCGGCTCCTGGGGGACGCGGTGGCGGCGGCGCGGTCCACGCAGTCGCCGGTCGCGACGGCCACGGCGCTGCTCCAGCTCGCCCGGGCCCAGGTGGCCGCCGGGGACGTGCCGGCCGCGCTCACGACGGGCGGGGAGTGCGTCGCGTTGCATCTGGCGTGCGGGACCGGCAGGGAGCGGGAGGTCACCGACTGGCTGGCGACCCTGCGGGGCGGGCAGGCGGGCGGCTAGGCACCCGTCGCCGACCTCCGGGCCGGCGGATCCCGCCCGTCTGTCGTCGGCCACGCCGGCTCCCGGATCTCGGGACCGGGGCGGTTGCCGGTCTCAGGACGGGGACGCGTTCTGCCACAGCCCGATGGTGTTGCCCTCGCTGTCGGCGAAGTACCCGGTGAACCCCATCCCCATCACCTCCTGGCGCCCTTCCACCACCGTCCCCCCGAACTCGACGACCCGGGCCAGGGCGTCGTCGATGTCGGGCACGTCGATGGTCAGGACCGGGCTGGTCAGCGGGCCGCGCCTCGGGGCCAGGCCGCCGTTGATCGCCCCGATCTCCGTGGGCATGCCCTGTTCGTCGGAGTCGACGGTGCCGGCCATGGCGTACTCCATGTCGGGGACGGCGTCGACCTTCCAGCCGAACGCGCGGGCGTAGAAGGCGCGCGCGCGTTCCTGGTCATCGGTCGGAATCTCGAAATGTACTACTTTTCCGCTCATGGTCGCATCGTAAGCCCGGGCGGCTGGTCGCCGGGCGCGTTGCGGCGGTTCGATCATGAACCGGCCGCCGAAGCCCAGGGGGCCGGCGGTGGCGCGCATCGGCCCCGCAGAGGGCCCGCGCCCGACAGGCCTCGGCCCGGCCGACTCCGTGCGCGACGGCGAAGCCGGTGGTCGGCCGCCAGAATTTCCGGACCGGACACCGTCCGCCGGGTATGGCAGGATTCCGTACATGATGGACTCCGGGATGCTCGTCTACCTCGTGGCCACGGTGATCGGCCTGGCGATGCTCAACGGCGTGATCTGGGCGTCCGCGACGATCCACGTCAATGGCAAGAACTCGGTGCTGGCCCTGCTCGGCTGCCTGGCGATCATGTTCAGCGCCCTGGTCTTCGCCTTCGGCTACCAGGTGATCCGCGAGTTCACCGACCGGCAGTCGGCACAGGTGGCGACCTATGCCCTGTTCGGGTTGAGCGCCCTGTTCGGGCTGATCATGCTGATGTGCGGCGCGCTGCTGCCACGTCGGCCGAGGCCCTCGGGGCCCCTGCCGTTCCCGACCCAGCCGGGAATCCCCACCCAGTCCGGATTCCCGGGCCAGCCAGGGCCCACCGCACAGCCCGGATTCCCCGGTCAGCCAGGGCCCGCCGCACAGCCCGGATTCCCGGGTCGGCCGGGACCCGCCGCGCAACACGGGTTCCCGGGTCAGCCCGGGCATCCGGGTCACCCGGCGTTCACGGCACCGGCCCACGCCTCCACCACCGGGCAACACCCGGTCCTCGTGCCACACCCGGGCACGGGACAGCCGCCGACGTCCGGGCCGACCGCCACGGGACCGGCCTCCCCCTCCGACACGCGACCGGGCGCGGGACAGCCCGGGGTCGTCGGACCTCCCGCCGGAGCGCAGCCCGGTCCCGGGGAGACACCCACCAACCCGCTCCCGGGCCAACCGACCTGAGGCGCCTCCCAAGACCGGAGACATCGACGGGTACGAGGCCCGGGCGCAATTCGGTGGTCTCATCGGGGTGGACGGGCGATCATGGTGGGCATGGCCAGGTACCGGACGTGAGGTTGCCACTACAGGGCGGGCTGCCCCCGTCGGGCGCGGTGGCCGGTGCCGTCGTGGAGATCGCCTGTGACGAGTCCGGGTTCTCCGGTACCAATCTGCTCGATCCGACCACCCCGGTGATCACGCACGCGAGTGTCGACCTGCGGGCGGACGAGGCGGCGGGGCTGATCGCGGCGCTGCGGTCGGGGTTCCGGTTCTCGCCGAACGAGTTCAAGTCCGGCCAGTTCCTCCGCGGCCCGGGTGCGGCGGACGCGCTCGACTGGTTCCTGGCGCGGTTGGCGGGCCGGGCGCACGTGCACCTGATCGACAAGGAGTACTTCCTCGTCACCCGGATCGTGGACCTGCTGCTGGCCGAGCCGACCTACGCGGCGGGTACCCGGCTGACCCAGGACCGCCGGCCCGCCGCCCTCGCCGTGTACCGGTCCGGGCGCGCCACCGGGCACCG
Source organism: Longispora urticae (assembly GCF_053902585.1). Lineage (NCBI taxonomy): Bacteria > Bacillati > Actinomycetota > Actinomycetes > Micromonosporales > Micromonosporaceae > Longispora > Longispora urticae. The sequence goes on along the minus strand of NZ_JAQZSH010000036.1, from coordinate 54,673 downwards.
TTGGACCACCTTCCTGGAGACCTTCGTCGACCTCGTCCGGCTCAAGCGGCGGCCCCGCCCGGACGCCCGGGCGTTGGAGCGGTTCTTCGACTCGCGCGACTCGCTGGTGCGCGACGGGCTCGACGCCCGGGCCGCCGGCGTTCTCGACGGGCTCGACCGGGCCCGGGTGTGGGACATCCTGACCAGGCTCAGCGAGGACGACCGGTCGGTGCCGCCCCCGCTGGAGCCGATGCTGCCGGCGCTCGCCGAGACGATCCTGTTCTGGAGCGCCGGACACCGACGGGTACTGGTGACCCACGACGAGCAGAGCGCCCTGACGGCCGGCCGGCTCCGGCGCATCCAGCAGGTACTGACCGACGGCGCCGGGTTGTCCCCGCTGGCCGGACTGGTGATGGCCGACTCCCGCGACGACCCCCGGGTCCAGGTCGCCGACCTCCTCGCGGGGGTCACCCGACGGTTGGCGGGGACGGTCGACGACGGCCCGCTGCGGCCGTTCCTGTCGCCGACCTCCTTGCGCGCCGCCGGCCGGTGAGGCGCTGACGACCCCGGCGTCGTCGTCATCGCCGCCGTCATCCCCCGGGACCACGTGTACCGGAGTACCTCGCCGGCCCCGGGGACCCCTGGCGACGGTAGCGCCCGCTGTACCCTTCCCGGGTAGCAGGCGGCATGTCCGAGATGGACCCCCCGCGCATACCGTTGGATCATGAAACGAAACGTCCTCCTCGCACTCGCGGTCGGCGCCGGACTACTGGTGGCCGCGACCCCGGCCTCCGCCGCGCGCGACGACCTGGCCCGCTACCACCAGCAGCGCCTGACCTGGGCCTCCTGCGCCGACCCGGCACTCGACGCGGCCGGCGCCCAGTGCGCCGACGTCACCGTGCCGCTGAACTACGACGAGCCCCGGGGCCGCACCATCACCGTGGCCGTGTCGCGGCTGAAGTCCCCCGAGCCGCGGCAGCGCCGAGGGGTCATGCTGTCCAACCCGGGCGGCCCCGGCGGCCCGGGCCTGCGCATGATGCTCCAGATCCGGACCGCGATGACCCCGCAGGTCCTGGCCCGGTACGACCTGATCGGCATGGACCCGCGCGGGGTGGGCCGCAGTTCGCCGGTCGACTGCGGCTGGCCGGTGGCGTTCTCGATGCGCTCGGCCGGCTCCGACCGGGCCGGCTTCGACCGCGACGTGGCCCTGCAGGCCGACCTGGCCCGTCGGTGCGCCGAACGGGAGGGCGACCGGCTGGCGCACATCACCACCCGCAACACGGCACGGGACATGGATGTCGTCCGCGCCGCGCTGGGCGAGCGGAGGATCAGCTACTTCGGCCGGTCCTACGGCACGTACCTGGGCGCGGTGTACACCCAGATGTTCCCGGACCGCGCCGACCGGGTGGTCCTCGACAGCGCCGTCGACCCGGACCGCTACGGCCCCCGGATGTTCCAGGACCTGGGCGCGCCGAACGAGGCGGCCCTCGACGACTGGGCGGCGTGGACCGCGCGCCGCGACCCCGAATACCACCTGGGCACGACCGGGCCGCAGGTGCGCGCCCGCCTACAGGGACTGATCGACGGTCCCCCGGTGACGGTCGGCGGCCACGTCGTCGACGAGCACGTGGTCGCGTTGCTGGTGTTCGGCCCGCTGACCGGCCGGGACCAGTATCCGCAGATCGCCGCGGACGTCCGCACGCTCGCCGACACGGCCGCCGGCCGGCCCACGCCGGCCAACCCGGCACTGGCGGGCTCTCTGGACTACCTGCTGCGCCCGGGGCCGGACGGCGGCGGTGACGCGCAGTCGGCCGTGCTGTGCGGCGACGTGGCCTACCCGCGCGACCCTGAGTGGTACTGGCGCAACATCCAGCGCGTCCGGGCCAGCCAGCCCATTTTCGGCCCTCTGACCAGCAACATCACGGCCTGCGCGTTCTGGGCCGCGCCCCGGGAGCGGACAACTGTGGTGCGCAACGACCACCCGGCGCTGATCGTGCAGGCCACCGGCGACACCCGGACGGTCTACCGGCACGGCGTGGCCATGCACCGGGCGATGACCGGCTCCCGGCTGGTGACCGCCCGGGACGTGATGGCGCACGGCCTGTTCGGGTCCTCTCCCGACACGTGCGTGGCGGGGGCCGTGAACACGTACCTCGCCACGGGCGTGCTGCCGAAGGCCGACGTGACCTGCCAGGACGACGCCGGCCGCTAGCCGGCCGGGGTTGACTGGCGGCCCGGGGCCTCCGGTCCCACTCCCGGAAAGGGCCCGGGGCCGCTAGTCCCACTCCCAGAACAGGCCCCAGTCGCCGGGTTCCACCCGCCCTACCGCCATCAGGGCGGTGTGGTCCCGGCTGATCGGCACCTCGCGCACCACCCGGATCGGCGCGTCCACCGTGGGCTGGGTGAACTCGAAGCACCGCACCGGCACCGCGTCCGGGTGGAAGTGCACCTCGGCGACGAACTGCGCGCCGCCCACCGCGAAGCCCCGGTGGCCCCGGTACTCGGACGCGCCGCCGGGCGCCATCGCCACGGAGTACTCGGCCATCATCACCTCACCCGGGGCGAGCGGGGCGTCGAGGAGCAGCTCGGCGAGCATCACCCCGGACGGCTCGTCGAGGAGCACCCGGCCGGTGTGGCAGCCGCGCAGACCCTTGACCTGGGGGCTCCGGCTGGCCAGGTCATCCACCGCGAACATGACCCGGTACCGGTCGACCGCCGCCCGCGCCCGGCCGACGTGGGTGACCCGCAGCAGCGACTCCGCGCCCGCGGCGTCCAGCTCGTACAGGTCGTGCACGCTGAGCCACTCCACGGCCGGGTTGAGCGGCAGGCCGGGCAGCCCCAGTTCCCGGAGCAGCCGCCCCACCACCTCGTGCTTCTCCAGGACCTGTTCGAACGGCACCGGGTCGGGCCGCCGCCGGTACCTGCCGAGCCCGGCCCGGAGCGCGAGCAGACCGGCCAGCGCGCCCGGCGGCTCGCCGAGGACCTGCTCCAGCACGGCGACGGCACGGGTGGTGTGGGAGCTGCGCGGGGCGGCCAGTCCGCGCCGCCACCGGCTGAGCATGCCCAGGGTGACCGCCACGTCCTCGGCCATCAGCAGCCCCTGGAGCTGCTCCAGGCTCAGGGACCGCCGTTCGATCGCCTCGTCCAGCACGTCGGCGAACGTCCGGACCGCGACGGGCGGCCGGCGGTTCCGGGCGGCGCTGTCCTTCGCGCGGAGCATGGCGGCGTCGGCGACCCGCAGCGCCTCGTCGGGCGGGCTCGTCGCGTCGTAGCGGGCCAGGCCGTAGCTGAGGGCGACGGGGGTGCCGGGGACCAGGCCCGTCCACTCGTAGCCGGCCATCGTGTCCGAGAGCCGGCCGAGGACCCGTTCGGCCTCGGGCAGTTCCGTGCCGGGCAGGACCAGGACGAACTCGTCGCCGCCGTACCGGGCCAGGTAGTCCCCGGCGCGCAGACCATGGGTGAGGATCCGCGCGACCTGCTGGAGGACCAGGTCGCCGACCGGGTGGCCGTGCCGGTCGTTGACGCCCTTGAAGCCGTCCAGGTCGGCGACGCACAGCACCCCGTGCCCGCCCCGGGCGCCGGCCAGGTACCGGTCCAGGTGCCGGCGGTTGGGCAGGCCGGTCAGCGCGTCGGTGTGCGCCTCGCCCGTGGTGTGCTCGAGGTCGCGGCGCAGCTCGTCCTGTTCCAGGGTGGCCGTCACCCCTTCCAGCAGCAGTCCGGGCAGGGCGCGCGCCGGCCCGGTGATCTGCGCGGCGACCTGCCGGTCCGCCTCCCTGGCCCGGCGTTCGTCGCCCGCCGCGGCGTGGGCCAGCGCGCGCAGCCGGGGGACCTCGGCGGGGCCGACGGGGCACGCGGCCGGATCCAGCGGCTCCAGCCACCGCAGGGCGCCCGGCCCGTCTCCCCGGGCGACGGCCCGACACGCCTCGCCGAGCGCGGTCAGGTAGCCCCCGTCGGCGCGGACCGGCCCGTCCCCGCCGCCCTCCCCCAGGGCCGCGAGCCGCAGACCCGCGTACTCCACATAGGGCTGTTCCTGGGGCAGGACCCCGCGCAGCGCCGCGATGTCCCGCAGGGCCGCCGCGCACCCGGCCGGGTCGCCCGCGTGGTCCAGCGCCAGGGCCCGGCGGGTGAGCACCCACGCGGCGACGTACCTGCGGGGGTTGAGCCCGGCGCGCTCCGCCAGCCGGGTGGCCAGCTCGCCGGTGAGCGCCGCCTGGTCGTGGAAGCCGGCCAGGGAGTACACCGCCGCCTGTTCGCGCAGGATGAGCACCCCGGGCCGGCCCGGTTCGGGCACCGCGTCGAGTGCCTGCCGGCCCCGCACGAGCCGCACCAGCGTCTCCTGCACCACTCCCCTGTCCAGGGCCGCCCGCGCCGCGAGGGTGTGGAACCGGGCCTGGGTGAGGCGGTCTCCGGACTGTTCGACGAGCTCGGTCAGCTCACCCAGTACCCGCTCGTGTCCGCCCACGCCCAGCCGGAGCAGGCCGGCGAGCTCCAGCAGCAACAGCCGCGCGCGGTCGGCCGGCGCCACGGCGCGCGGGAGCACGGCGCGTACCTGGGCGACCAGGCGCGCCGGGTCGTCCTCCGGCAGCCCTTCCAGGCGCCTGATCCGGGCAGACAATGTGGGATCGGGCAAATAGCGCATCCTCTACACCTGAGCCAACGGCCGAGCGGACCCGGTCACCGACCTGGCCCCACCGATCCACTCTGCCATCGTCGGCACGCTCCCGCGCGGCGAAGCTCCCGGCCCGCGGTCCCCACCTGGTGGGACGGCGGCTGTGCGCCCCTCCGGCCCCGTGGCCCCGGCCGCGCGGAACGGGACTGCGGAGGGTGACCTCCCGGCGCTAGCATCGGTCGCCACCCGCACTCAGAAAGGCACGACGTGACCCACCCCCAGGACCAGCCGGATCCGTGGTCGGCACAGGGCGACCCCGTCATCGGGTACGAACAGCCCACCGCCCCCGGCTTCGCCCCGCCGGCCGCGCCGCCCGCCCCGCCCCGGCGGAGCCGCACGGCACTGTTCGTCGCCCTCGGGGTGGCCGTCGCCGTGCTGCTCGGCGGTGGCGCGTTCGCGGCCGTGCGGTTGTGGACCGCGCCGACCGGGGTCGAGCCGGAGCAGGTCATGCCCGGCACGGTCGCCGCGTTCGCCCGGATGGACCTCGACCCGGCGCTGAGCCAGCAGAAGCAGCTGCTGAACCTGGTGCGCAAGTTCCCCAGCCGCTCCGGCAGTACGGCCGACGTCAAGCGGGACCTGCTGGAGGAGGCCGACATCCCCGGCCTGACGTACGACGCCGCGAAGCCCTGGCTGGGTGACCGGCTCGGCGTCGCCCTGTGGAAGACCGACGGCGGCTACGTCACCCTGTACGCGCTGGCCAGCACCGACGACGCCAAGGCCGGGAAGGCGCTCACCGGCGCGAAGGTGAACTTCGAGCTGACCGACGGGTACGCCCTCGTCGCCGTGCCCGTGGGGTCGGCCACCGCGCGGACCGCCGCGCACGACGCCGTCCGGGTGTCGAGGAAGCTGGCCCAGACCGACGCGTACACCTCCGTGGTGCGGAAGTTGCCCGCCAACCAGGTCGCGATCGGCTGGGCGGACGGCCCCGGTGTCCTGGCGGCCGGTAGGTCGCTGCAGGAGGGCTTCCCCGCCACCACCCTCGACGGCCAGACCGTCGGCCAGGTGGCCCTCGGGCTCCAGGCCGTCCCGGACGGCGTGGAACTGCGCGTCGCCCAGAGCGTCCCGCCCACCGTGGTGCCGAAGGCCGACCTGGTCAAGCAGCTGGAGACCCTGCCGGGCAACTCCGTCATCGCGGCCGTGGTCCAGCCGCTCACCGACAGCCCCGAGGTGCGCAAGGCCCTCGACAGCTCGCTCGACCAGCAGGTCGACGCCCAGCTCGGCGCCCTGAAGGGCCTGCTCGACAAGGAGACCGTCGACGCGATGCTCGGCGGGATCAAGGGCCTGTTCGGGGCGACCCTCACGGTCGCGGTCACCGACCTGGCGCACCCGGCCGGGCGGCTCACCGCCGACGGTCCCGACGCGGCCACCGCCGGGCGGCTGCGCGGCGTGCTCGGCCTGTTCGGGTCGCTGATCAAGGTCGAGGGCACGGGGCAGAAGACGACGCTCACCTACGGTTCCTACCAGCCGCAGGGCACCCTCGCGGACAACGAGCTGTACCGCAGGGCGATGGCCGGCCGGCCGGCCACCACGTCCGTGGTCGCCTACGTGGACCTGCGCAAGGTGTTCGCGGCGAGCACGTCGATGACGGAGAAGGAACGCGAGGACCTGGCGCCGGTCCGGGCGCTCGGGCTGATGGTGGGCGCGGACGGCGCGGTCGTCCGGCTCGTCATCGAGTAGCGGGGACGGCCCGGGCCGCCTGATCCCAGGTCGCGGCCCGGGCCGGTCGAGCCCGGGCCGCGTACTACGAGGTCACGGCCCCGCCGCCGGCCCGTCGCTGTCGCCGGCGCGCCACGAAGGCCGCACCCCAGACCCCGCACAGCAGCACCAGACACAGCCAGGCGAACCAGTCCCCCCACCGGGCGTACGGCGTCGGCCGCGACCACAGGCCCGCCTCCGCCACGACCAGCCCGCCGTCCCCCTCGGCGAGGACGTGTCCGCGCGGATCGGTGATCACCAGCGTCCCGTCCCGACCGGTACGGGCGATCGTCACCCCGCTCTCCACCCCGCGCATCACGGCCATCCGGCTGTGCAGCCAGGCGTCCACGTCGAAGTCCCACGCGGGCGCGAGGAGCAGGTCCGCGCCGTGCAGGCGGTAGTCGCGGACCAGGTCCGGGAAGTCGAGGTCCTTGCAGATCACCAGTCCCCGGTCGGGGCGGCCGAACGCGAGGCCCTCCCCCGGCGCGAACCGGTCCTCCAGGCCGGGGACGAGGTGGTGTTTGACGTACCGGACGGGCGGGCCGGTCGGCGACAGGTTCAGGGCGACGTTCCTGGCCACGCCGCCCTCGGTGAGCGCCAGCCCCACGACCAGGTCGAACCCGCGCTCCGCGGCCACGGCCGTGAACGGGCCGGTGAGCAGGGACAGGGTGTTCTCGTCGGCGCGGAACGCGACCTCGGGCAGGACGACGACGTCGGCGGTGACCTCCCGGAGCCGGGTCACGTAGGCGGCGACGTGCGCCCGGCCGGCGGGGCTGTCGACGGGGACCTCGCCGTTCGGGGCCGGGAGTTCGAGGAGCGCGACCCGGGCGGTGGTCCGGGGAGCCGGGACGTCCGTGAGGTGCCAGGCGCCGTAGCCGAGGACGGCGGCGGCGGTCAGGGCGGCGGCCACGACCGGGGGGCGGCGGAGGGTGGCCAGCGCGGCCGGTACCCCGAGGAGCAGGAAGCTGATGCCCCACACACCCGTGAGGGAGGCGAGTTGGGTGACCGGCAGGACATCGGTCTGGGTGTAGGCGACGCTGAGGTAGGCGCCGTGCGGTGTGACCAGCGACAACACGTATTCGAGGGCGGCCCAGCCGGCGGCGGTGGCGAGCGTGGCGGACAGCGCCCGGCCCCGGAGCAGCAGTGCCCGGTAGGCCAGGACGAGGCCGGCGAACGCGGCGGACAGCACAACGAGACAACCCACCAGGAGGGGTACGGGCATCTCCAGGTCCGACGCGTAGAACGTCCACACGTTGGCGTAGCCGAGGATCCAACCGGCGAACGCCGCCGGTCCGGCCAGCCGCCAGGACACCCGCGGGGCGAGCAGCAGCACGGGCAGGGGCGCCAGCCAGGTGAGGGCCGGCACGGGGTGCAGTCCGGTGCCGAGGTAGGCGAGGACGGCGGTGGCCAGCGCGGTGCCGAGCGCCCGGAGCCCGCGGTGGGTCATCGCGGGGAGTCGGGACCCGGATTCCGCCCCGACCGGTCGTGCGCCGCCGGGTCTGCCGGGTCCGGGGCTGTCCGGCGTGGCGGTCGGCGTGTCATGCGGCGAGGCCACGGACCAACCTCTCCACGGACCGGTGCGCCAGGCCCCGGAAGTCCTCGTCGGACAGTCCGGTCCGGTCGCCCTGGTGCAGCAGGACCAGCCCGTGCAGGTGCGCGGCGAGGGTCAGCGCGACCTCCCACACGTCGTCGTCGCGCAGCCCGCCGGCGGCGATCTGGGCCCGGAGGAACGCGACGAGCAGGTTGAGGGTCGGCGACCCGCCCTCGCGGATCCCGGCGGAGAACTGCCGGGCCTCCTCGCGCCGGTCGGTGAACATGAACGCGTAGAGCCGGGGGTGGCCGAGCGCGAAGTCGAGGTGTTCGTCGACGAGGACCCGCAGGTCGGCACGCAGGTCACCGGTGAGGGGCGTGGAGCCCCAGTCGCGGGCGGCGTCGGCGAAGGCCGCGTCGGCGACGGCGCGCAGCAGGGCCTGCCGGTCGGGGAAGTGCCGGTAGATGGCCATCGGGGTGATACCCACGGCGTCGGCGACCCGGCGCATCGTGACGGCGTCGGCCCCTTCGGCGTGCAGGATCCCTCGCGCGGCGGAGGCGATCCGCTCGGCGGTACTGGAGGTCATGTATACACCGTATACATGACCTCCAGCAGCGTCAATGTCCGGGCGTGCGAAGCTGTCGGCATGCTGCCGCCGCCGGGACCGGACACCGACCTGCCGATCCGGGCCGTGCTCGCGTCCCTGCTGGATGCGCTGGAGCACCACCACGCGGGGGTACTGGTCGCCCCGCCCGGCACCGGCAAGACGACCCTCGTGCCCCTGGCCCTGGCCGGCGCCGTGACCGGCACGGTGATCGTGGCCGAGCCCCGCCGGGTGGCCGCCCGGGCCGCCGCGCGCCGGATGGCGGCCCTGCTGGGCGAGCAGGTCGGCGAGTCCGTCGGGTACGCGGTGCGCGGCGAGCGCAGGGTCGGCCCGCGGACCCGGATCGAGGTGGTCACGACCGGGGTCCTGGTCCGCCGCCTCGGCCGGGACCCCGACCTGCCCGGGGTCGGCGCGGTGATGCTCGACGAGTGCCACGAACGGCACCTGGACACCGACCTGGCCCTGGCGTTCACCGTGGACGTCCGCGCGGCGCTGCGGCCCGACCTGTGGCTGCTGGCCACCTCCGCGACCGCCGAGGCCGACCGGCTGTCCCGGGTGGTGGGCGGGCCGGTGGTGTCCGCCGACGCGGCCCTGCACCCGGTGCGGACCGTGTGGTGCCCGCCCGACCGGCCGATCCCGCCGCCGCACGGGCTGCGGGTCGATCCCCGGTCGCTGGACCACGTGGCGGCCACGGTCCGGCGGGCGCTCCGCGAGGCCGACGGTGACGTGCTGGTGTTCCTGCCCGGGGCGGGCGAGATCGCGGGGGTCGCCGGGCGCCTGGCGGGGCTGACCGACCGGAACGGGCCCGTGGAGATCGTCACCCTGCACGGGCGGCAGGCGGCCGGTACCCAGGACGCGGCCCTGCGGCCGAGCGCCCACCGCCGGGTCGTGCTCGCCACGGCGGTGGCCGAGAGCAGCCTCACCGTGCCCGGGGTGCGGATCGTGGTGGACGCCGGCCTGGCCCGTTCGCCCCGGATCGACCTGGCCCGGGGACTCGGCGCGCTGGTCACCGGCCGGGTGTCGAAGGCCTCGGCCACCCAGCGCGCGGGGCGGGCGGGCCGCGAGGCGGAGGGCTGGGCGTACCGGTGCTGGTCGGAGGGCGAGCACGACCGCCTCCCCGCGCACGCCGAACCGGAGGTGGCCGTCGCCGACCTGACCGCCTTCCTGCTCGAACTGGCCTGCTGGGGCAACCCCGGCGGCACCGGACTGGAGCTGCTCGACCCGCCGCCGGCCGCGTCGGCGGAGGTGGCCGGGGCGACCCTGCGGGCGCTCGGCGCGGTGGACGACGCCGGCCGGGTCACGCCCCGGGGTCGGGCCATCGCGGCCGTCGGCGCGCATCCCCGCCTGGCCCGGGCCCTGCTCGACGGGGTCGGGCTGGTCGGGGCGCGCCGGGCGGCCGAGGTGGTGGCGCTGCTGTCGGAGGAGGCGCACACGACCGACGACCTGGCGGCGGACTGGCGGCGGCTGCGGGACAACGTGGACCGCGCGGCGACGGCCCGCTGGCGCGACGAGACCCGCCGCCTGCTGCCCGACCGGCCCCGCGACAGCGCCCCGGACGCGCGGGTGCCCGACGAGGCCGCCGCCGGGATCGTGGTGGGCCTCGCGTTCCCGGAGCGGCTCGCGCGGCTCCGCCGGGCCGGGGGCCGGGAGTACCTGATGGCCGGCGGCACCGGGGCCGACCTGAACGAGGGCTCCCCCCTGACCGGCCTGCCCTGGCTCGCCGTCGCCACCGCCGACCGCCCGACCGGCCGCGCGTCGGCCCGGATCCGGCTCGCCGCCCCGCTGGACGAGGCCACGGCCCGCGAGCTCGCCGGCGCCCTGGTCCGCACCGAGGAGCAGGTCACCTGGGCCGACGGCGACGTCCTGGCCCGCCGGGTCGAACTCCTCGGCGCGATCGTCCTGGTGGAGCGCCCCCTGCCGTCCCCGGACCGCGAACTGGTCGCCGCGGCGCTGCTCACCGGCCTGCGCAAGGAGGGTCTGGGCCTGCTCGACTGGTCCCCCGCCGCCCGGGGCCTGCGGGACCGGCTGGCCTGCTGCCACCGGGCGCTCGGGGAGCCGTGGCCGGCCGTGGACGACGGGACGCTGCTGGACCGGGCCGGGGAGTGGCTGGGGCCGGAGCTGCGGAAGGCCACCCGGCGGGGCCAGCTGGCCCGGACCGATGTGGCGTCCGCGTTGCGCCGTCTGGTGCCGTGGGCGCAGGCGGCCCGGCTCGACCAGGTGGTCCCCGAGCGGTTGGCCGTCCCCAGTGGTTCGATGGTGCGGCTCGACTACGCGGACCCGGCCGCGCCGGTACTCGCCGTGCGGGTGCAGGAGGTGTTCGGCTGGGCCGCGTCGCCGACCGTGGCCGAGGGGCGGGTGCCGGTCGTCCTGCACCTGTTGTCCCCGGCCGGGCGGCCGGTCGCGGTCACCGCCGACCTGCCGTCGTTCTGGCGGAACGCGTACCCGCAGGTCAGGGGCGAGTTGCGCGGGCGGTACCCCCGGCATCCGTGGCCGGAGGACCCGACCACCGCCCCGCCGACCCGACGGGTGACGCCCCGGAAGTAGGCGCGGGTGGGCGCGCCGGTGCGCCGTGGGCCCGTCGACGGACCCACGGCGCGACGCGGTCGGGACGGGACGGGCGTGGCCCCTCAGCCCCCGCCCGTCACCCGGCCACTAGCAGTGTTCGAAGCCCGACGTGTAGCTCGAGCCGCCCGCGCTGCCGCCCCACTTCACGCAGTTGGGCGAGGTGCGCACCACCGGGCCGGCGTACTCGGTGAAACTCCCCGAGTCCGTGGTCCGCGACGCCCCCTGTGGTTCCAGGAACGCGCTGGTGGCCGTACCCGTGCCCACGCTGGTCATCTTCAGGGTCACCGCGCAGTTCTGCGAGGTGGAGCCCTTCCAGAGCAGGTTCGCGGTGCCGGCCGTGCCGAGCTTCACCGAGTCGGTCATCTCGAACCCGGCCCCGCACACGGTCGCCGGGTCGCGCTGGGTGGCGCAGTTGTGGCTGGTCGGGGTGGAGTTCGGGTAGCCGAACGTCGAGCCGTTGAACACGGCCTTGATGATGTGCGACTGCGAGCGGTCCGGGTAGCGCACCTCGAAGTGCAGGTGCGGGGAGATGCCGTTGCCCGGCTTGCTCGTGTTGCCGACGGAGCCGATGGCCTGGCCGCGCAGGACGGACTGGCCGGCGGTCACGGCGCGCTTGTTGAGGTGCGCGTAGTAGGTGTAGTAGCCGCCGCCGTGGTTGAGGACGATGAGGTTCCCGTACCCGTTGACGGAGCCCTGGTGGGCCGAGACCTCGACGGTGCCGGCGGCGGCGGCCAGGACGGTGTCGCCGAGGTCGGCGTTGGCCGAACTCCCCCGGTTGAAGTCCAGCTCCCAGGAGACGTGGGCGCTGCTGTTGTCGCTGTCGCCGTTCCAGGCCTGTCCACAGGGGAACGGCATCTGGAACGCCGGGGCGGCCGCCGAGGCGGGTTGGCTGGCCAGGAACACGCTCGACAGGCCGATGATCAGGGCGGCTGCGGCTCGCAGCGCCGGGCGGAGGCGCATGGTGGGCTCCTTTCGCGCGGTGGGTCCGCTGCTGCGCGGGGTGCGCCCAGCCTCACGCCCGGACCTCCAGGCGACCTCCAGAATTCCTCCACTCGCCACTGGTCCGGAAGATCCGACCCCGCTAGGCTCAGCCGCATCGATCATGAATCGTGGGTGATGTGTCGATGTCGGACGGCTTCGAACTGCGGATCCTCGGCCCGTTGGAGCTGGTCAAGGACGGGGTCCTCGTCACCGTCGAGGGCCGTAAACCCCGCCAGCTGCTGGCCACCCTCGCCCTGCACCACGGCCGCACCGTGTCGGTGGACCACGCCGTCGAGGTGCTCTGGCCCCAGCGGCGGCCCCGGTCGGCGGTGGCCAATGTGCACACCTACGTCAGCTACCTGCGCGGCCTGCTCGGCGACGAGCGCCTGCACCGCCAACCGCCCGGCTACCGGCTCCAGCTGGGCGACGGCGAGCTGGACGCGGCCCGGTTCGACGCCGCCGACCCGGACGCGCTGGACCTGTGGCGGGGCGAGCCCCTGGAGAATCTGCCACCGTGCCCGCTGTGGGCCCCGGAGGTGGACCGGCTCGTCGAGCGGTGGCGGGGCATCCGCCAGGCCCGGGCCGCCGCCGACCCGGCCGGCCGGCTGGAGGACCTGCGCGCCCTCGTCGACGAGGACCCGCTGCGCGAGGAGTCCTGGCTGCTGCTGATGACCGCTCTGGAGGCCACCGGCCGGCGCGCCGAGGCCCTGGCCGCCTACGCCCGGGCCCGCCGCGGCCTCGCCGAGGAGCTGGGCGTCGAGCCCGGCGAGCCGCTGCGGGCCCTGCACCGCTCGCTGCTGCTCCGCGACGAGGTGCCGCTGCTCGCCGGCGCCGACCGGCTCGACGGGGAGGCGACCGGGGTGCTGCGCGGCCTGGCGCAGCTCGGCCTGGGGCCGGTGCCCGGCTGGGTGGTCGGCGCGCTGTCGGACCGCACCTCCTGGCGGTCGGTGCTGGAGGCCCTGCACACCCATCGACTGGTACGGGCCCACGGCGTCGACGCCCTCGGCCAGGCCCGGTACGCGCTGCCGGTCCTCGTCGGCCTGCTCGCCCCCGACCTGCCCGGCGTCCCCGACCACGCGGCCGTGCGCAGGGTCCTCGGCGGCTACCTGGAACTCGCCGACCGGGCCGCCGCGTCGCTGCCGCCCCCGGTGTTCGGGCCCGGGGTCCGGGTCGCCGCGCGCTGGCCGGTGCCCGGCGGCGACGCGCTGACCGCGGACCCGGTGGCCTGGTTCGCCGCCGAGAGCGGGGCCCTGGTGGCGGCGGTCGGGCTGGCGGCGCGCGGCGGGTACGCGGACCTGGCCTGGGAACTCGCGCACGCCATGGTGCCGTGGTGCGACCTGGTCGGGCGGACCACCGACTGGGAGCGCACCGCCCGGGCCGCGCACGCCGCGTGCCGACGGGCCGGTGACCTGCTCGGCGAGGCGGTCACGCTGCGCGACCTGGGGCAGGTGCACCTCTACCGGGACCGGTACTCCGCGGCGACCGAGGCGTTCAGCCGCTCCCGGCTGCTGTACGCGCGGCTCGGCAACCCGCGCGGCGAGGCCGGGGCCCTGGCCGGGCTGGGCGCGGTGCACCGGATCCGGGGCGAACTGGACGCCGCGTACGACTGCCTCCGCCTCGCCCTCGCGTACTACGTGGCCGCCGACGACCGGCACGGCCAGGCGTACGTGCACGGCGCGCTCGGCATGGCCCTGCGGGTGGGCGGGAACCTGCCGGCGGCGGCCGGGGCGCTGCGGACCGGCCTGCGGCTCGCCGGGGAGGTCGACGACACGCACCGCACCGCGCACCTGACCCACCAGCTCGGCCTGCTGCGGCTGCGGTCCGGGGACCCCGCCGGGGCGCGGTCGGCGCTGGTGGCGGCGCTGGACCGGTTCGCGGCGCTCGGGGACGCGCACGGCGAGGCGTACTGCCTGACGGACCTGGCCGGGTTCGAACGCGGGGACGCGGCGGTGCGGCTGCTGACCCGGGCGTGGGAGATCTTCGAGCGGATCGGGGACCGGCGGGCTCAGGCGCGGACGGCGCGCCGGCTGGGCGAGTTGCACACGGGCGGGTCGCTGGCGGCGGCGTACACGTCGGAGGCCCTGCGGTTGCAGTCGACGGTGGACTCCTAGACCCCGCGCCGCCGGACGTCCCGTCGCCGGTTCATCGCGCGTCGACCTCCGCGCGCCGGGGGTGCGGCGGGACGGGAACCGGTCGGTTCCGGCGTCCAACGCGCGCAGGCAGGTTGACCCGCCGGGACCGGATGGGCCGACCTGCGGGCCGGGTGGGCGCCCCCACCCGGCCGGCGTCGGGTCAGACCCGGGTGACCCGGACCGCGTCGGCGATCACGTACTGGGTGCCCGACGTCCAGCGGCTCACCGCCACCAGGTCACGCGCCCCCGCCCCGAACGCGAACGTCCCCAGGTCCCGCCACCCTCCCCCGTTGACCTGCTGGTTCACGGTCACGGTCCGGCTGCCCCCGGAGGCGAACACCACGAACGGGGTGGCCGCGTTGTAGCCGGCGTCGGCCGGGTACCAGGTTTCGACCCGGTAGTTCGCCGCCGCCGGCAGGGTGGCCGAGAAGTAGGCGGCGTCGCTGGCCCCGACCGGGGTGGCGAACCGGTAGTCGCCGCCGTGCCGCTGGGCGGAGAAGCTGGACACGTCCCAGGCGGCCGACGCCCGGAAGCCGGCGGACGCGTTGTCGACGACGACCGAGAACGCCGGGGTGCCGTCGAGCCGGGCGGCCACGTCGAGCCGCAGCTGCGGGAGCCTGGCGTAGAACGCGTCGCCGGGGCAGCTGGTGGACACGTAGTCGCGGTGCCCGTAGATCTTCGTCGGCGCGATCGCGTACCGCTCGCAGATGTACGCGCACAGGTCGACCAGCTTGTTCCACTGGGCGGTGGTGGGCGTGGCCGAGATGTAGGTGCCCTCGTTCTCGATCCCGATGGCCTGGTTGTTCTGCCCCGGGCAGTGCGCGCCGACCACCATGCCGTTGCCGCTGGTCAGGTGGGCGAGGCTGAAGTGCCGGCCCTCGGTGACGTACCCGCCGCGGCTGACCGTGAGGTGCTGGCCGGTGTCGGACCAGTGGTTGCTGTCCATGTGGAAGTTCTGGATGGCCCGGGCCAGGGAGTGGGCGTGCGCCTGGGAGTAGTCGGTGACGTTCGGGGTGGCGGTGTGGTGGATCAGGATCTTGTTGGCGTCGGTGCTGATCTCGGTCAGCGGGTCGGCCGGCGGGCGGGCGCCCCAGGTGGCGCAGCTGGCGATGGCGGGCGCGGGCACGGTGGCCGAGGCGGGGCCCGCGAGTTCGAGGCCGCCGACGGTGGCGCCGGCGCCGAGGGCAACGGCGCCCCGGAACACGGAGCGGCGGGACAGGGCGGCGGTGAGCAGGGCGCGGTCGGGGTCGGACATGTTTCCTCCACGGAGGAGTAGGGACGGGTGACCGCCCCGCGCAGCGCCACCCTTTCTATCAGCGATCTTGGATGGACTCAAGGGTGCCAATTGATAGTTAGACTACTTGACAAATAATGCCATGATCCGCTGTGATCGACCCAACGGCTCGGCGCGGCCTCCCCACCTGAGGTGACGCGCTCAGTACGAAGCACTGACCCGGCCGTCGGCGGGCCCCTGCGCCCGCTGAGCCATCGCCCTCCCCATGGGGGCGGTGGGGTCCGTCCGCGTTTCCGCTGACCAGGAGGCAGACGTGTTCCGTTTGCGCCATACCGTCATTCCCATCACGCTCGTCGCGGCCCTGTTAGGCGTCGGGGTCACCGCCGCCGAGGCCGCCGACCCGCTGCTGTCCCGCGACAAGCCCGCCACCGCCTCGTCGGTGGAGTCGTCCAGCTTCTCCCCCAACAAGGCCGTGGACGGCACCACCAGCACCCGGTGGGCCTCCCAGGAGGGCCACGACCCCGAGTGGCTGCAGGTGGACCTCGGCGCGGTGTCCGCCGTGTCCCGGATCAAGGTGGTCTGGGAGGCCGCCTACGCCAAGAAGTACACGTTCGACCTGTCCAACGACGGGACCAACTGGATCCGGGTGCACACCACCACCGACGGCGACGGGGGCACCGACGACCGCACCGGCCTGTCCGGGGCCGGCCGCTACGTCCGGGTGAACGGCACCCAGCGCGGCACGTCCTACGGATACTCGATCAAGGAACTCGAGGTGTACGGCACCCAGGGCCCCGGCCCCACGCCCAGCCCCTCGACCAGCGCGAGCCCGACCGCCAGCCCGACGGCGTCCCCCTCACCGGGCGGCGGCTCCTTCGTCGTCGCGGCGGCCGGGGACATCGCCGCCCAGTGCACGGCGTCCTCGTCCAGCTGTCAGCACCCGAAGACGGCCAAGCTCGTGACGAACATGAACCCCAAGTTCGTGGTCACCATGGGTGACAACCAGTACGACGACGCGCGGCTCTCGGACTACAAGGCGTACTACGACACCACCTGGGGCGCGTTCAAGGCCAAGACCCGGCCCGTCCCCGGCAACCACGAGACCTACGACCCGGCCGGGTTCGAGGTCGGCTACAAGAGCTACTACGGCTCCATCGCCTTCCCCCAGGGCAAGAGCTACTACAGCTACAACGAGGGCAACTGGCACTTCGTCGCCCTCGACTCCAACCTGCTCGACACCCCCGAGCAGCTCAACTGGCTGAAGGCCGACCTGGCCGCCAACACCAAGGGCTGCATCGCGGCGTACTACCACCACCCGCTGTTCAGCTCCGGTGAGCACGGCAACGACCCGGTCAGCAAGCCGGTGTGGGACGCCCTGTACGCGGCCCGCGCCGACCTGGTCCTCAACGGCCACGACCACCACTACGAGCGGTTCGGCCCGCAGACCCCCACCGCGCAGAGCAACGCCAACGGCATCGTGGAGATCCTGGGCGGGATGGGCGGCGCGCCGCCGTACGCGATCGAGAACGTGCAGCCCAACAGCCTCAAGCGGATCACCGGCAAGTTCGGTGTGCTGAAGCTGAACTTCACGGACACGACGTTCACCTCGACCCTCATCGGGGCGGACAACAGCGTGCTGGACACCAGCCCGACGTACACCTGCCACTGATATGTACGTCGCACTCGACCGGGACGCGCGTCGCGCGTCCCGGTCCGGGCGGGTCGCCGGCACGGTGCTCGTGCTCGGCACGGTCAGCCTGGTCACCGACATCTCCTCCGAGATGGTCACGGCCGTCCTGCCGCTCTACCTGGTGCTCGGGCTGGGACTCAGTCCGCTCCAGTTCGGATTCCTCGACGGGCTGTACGGGGGCGTCACCGCCCTCGTCCGGCTCGCCGGGGGCCGGGCGGCCGACCGCTGGCAGCGGCACAAGCTCGTCGCCGGGATCGGCTACGGACTGTCCGCGCTGTCCCGGTTCGGTTTCCTGGTGGGCACCATGCCGTGGCTGGTCGGGGCGCTGGTCGTCGACCGGGCCGGCAAGGGCATCCGGACCGCGCCCCGCGACGCGCTGATCACGCTCAGCTCGCCGGCCGGGGCGCTGGGCCGGGCGTTCGGGGTGCACCGCGCGATGGACACGGCCGGGGCCCTCCTCGGTCCGCTGGTCGCGTTCGCGATCCTCGCGGTGGCGTCCGGCGGGTACGACGCCGTGTTCGTGGTCAGCGGCTGCATCGGCGGCTTCGGGGTGCTGCTGCTGGCGCTGTTCGTCAAGGAGGCCCCCCAGATCGCCCGGGAGGCGGTGGCCGCCCGGATCACGGCCGGGCCGGCGGTGCGGCGGATCTGCCTGACCGCCGCGCTGCTCGGGGTGGTGACGGTCGCCGACCCGTTCGTCTACCTGGTGCTCCGGGACCGGCTCGCGCTCCCCGACACGTACTTCCCGCTGTTGCCGCTCGGCACGGCGGGGGTCTACCTGGCCCTCGCCGTACCCGCCGGCATCCTGGCCGACCGGTTCGGCCGGCGCACCGTGTTCCTCGCGGGGCACGGGGCGCTCGGGCTCGCGTACCTGCTGCTGCTCTCGCCGCTGGCCGGCGCGGGCCTGCTGGTGGCGACCCTCGCCCTGCACGGGGTGTTCTACGCGGCCACCGACGGGGTCCTGATGGCCCTGGCCGGCCCGCTGTCGACCCCCGAGCGCCGGACCGGGACCCTCGCCCTCGTGCAGACGGCGCAGGCGGTGGCCCGGTTGTTCTCCTCGGTGCTGTTCGGCGCCGCGTGGACCGGCTGGGGGCTGACGGCCGCGCTGGCCGCCGCCGCCGTCGGGCTCGTGCTCGCGCTGGCCTGTGCCCCGTTCCTGCTGCCGAAGGAGGTCCCGTGAGGACCCGACTGTGGATCGCCCTGGCCGCGACGGTGGCGCTCGTCGCCGTCGCCCTCGGGTACACCGTGTACGCCGCCCGCCGGGTCACGGCCGGCGGCGAGGCGCTGACCCTGGACGCCGGGGCCACCCTGTTCCGGGGGCCCGACGGCCGGGTGTCGGCCCGCACGCCGGAGGGCGGCGTGACCGTCGGGGAGCGCACCTGCGACCGGTTCTCGGCGGCGTCGGGGGTCGGGCTGTGCCTGGTCGTGCAGCCCGGCGCGGTGGCGACCACCACCGCGATCGTCCTGGACGGCTCGCTGCGGGAGACCCGGCGGATCCAGCTCGCGGGGATCCCCAGCCGGGCCCGGGTGTCGCCGACCGGCCGGTTCCTGGCGTGGACGACGTTCACGACGGGTGACTCCTACGCGGCGGCGGGCACGTTCTCCACGGCCACCGGCATCCTGGACGGCCGGACCGGCAACCTGGTCACGAACATCGAGAACCTCCAGCTGTACGTGGACGGGCAGCGCTACCACGCGCCCGACGTCAACTTCTGGGGGGTGACCTTCTCCGCCGACGACAACACGTTCTACGCGACCGTGGCGACCAGGGGCCGCACCCATCTCGTGAAGGGCGACTTCGCCGGGTGGCGGGTCGAGACGGTGCGGGAGAACGTCGAGTGCCCGTCGCTGTCGCCGGACGGCCGGCGGGTCGCGTACAAGAAGAAGGTCGGTTCGGGGTGGCGGTTGCACGTCCTGGATCTGTCCACCCTGGCCGACACGCCCCTCGCGGAGTCCGCCGAGGTGGACGACCAGGCGGTCTGGTTCGGCGACAGCACGGTCGGCTACGGCCGGGCCGGGACGGTGTGGACGGTGCCCGCCGACGGCTCCGGAGCGCCCACCCGCCTCGTTGAGGGAACCTCACCTTCTCCCGCGCTGGCAGCTCCACAAACGGGGTGAGAGGGCATAACATCGGTGCAATGGTGACCACTTCGGATCAGACTGCTGTCGTGATCGGAGCCGGGATCGCCGGCCTGTCCGCGGCCCGCGCCCTGGCCAACCACTTCGGCCGGGTGGTCGTCCTCGACCGCGACCGGCTCCCCGACGCCGCCGATCCCCGCCGGGGGGTGCCGCAGGGCGGCCACGGCCACGTGCTGCTGCTCGCCGGCCTGCGGGCCCTGGAGGAACTGTTCGGCGACGTGACCGAGGAGCTGCTGGCCGCCGGCGCGAGCGCGTTCGACGCCGGGCTGGGGCTGCGGTTCCACCGGTTCGGGTACAGCTGGCCGATCGACGAGCCGCTGGGCCTGCGGCTGGTGTCGTTCAGCCGGCCGCTGCTGGAGCTGACCCTGCGCAACCGGGTGACCAAGCTGGCCGCCGTCGAGTTCCGCGACACCGTGGCCGTCACCGAGCTGACCGGCGCGGACGGCCGGGTCACCGGGGTCCGCCTCGACGACGGGACGACGATCGACACCGGCCTGGTCGTCGACTGCACCGGTCGGGGCTCGCGCTCCGACCGCTGGCTGGGCGCGCTCGGCCACGAGGCCCCGAAGGTCACCGAGGTCAAGATCGGCGTGGGGTACGCGAGCCGGCTGTACCGCCGCTCCCCCGACGACCTGGCCCAGGGCAACGCCGTGCTCGTCGTGCCCGCCCCGCCCCACGAGCTCCGGGTCGGCCTGGCGCTGCCCGTGGAGGGCGACCGCTGGGTGGTGACCCTGGGCGGCTGGCACGGGGCGTACCCGCGCGACGAGGCCGGTTTCCGCGAGCACATCGACCTCCTGCCGCACCCCGACCTCGCCCACCTGCTCGCCCGCAGCGAACCCGTGACGGAGATCGTCTACCACCAGTTCCCGTCGAGCCGGCGGCGGCACTTCGAGGACCTGTCCGCCCCGCCCACGGGCTACCTCGCGCTCGGGGACGCGATCTGCAGCTTCAACCCCATCTACGGCCAGGGCATGACCTGCGCGGCCCTGGAGGCCCTCGAACTCGACCGGCTGCTGACCAGCCGGGAGACGGTGACCGCCGCGCTGTCCACGGAGTACTACCGCGCCGCCGCCCGGACCATCGCCACCCCCTGGCAGTTCGCAGTCGGCGGGGACTTCGCGTACCCGCTCACCGAGGGCCCCCGGCCCCGGGGCATCGGGTTCCTCAACTGGTACACCCGGAAGATGCAGGAGGCCGCGGGGGTGGACCTGGGCGTGCGGCGCACCTTCACCTCGGTGCAGCACCTCGTCACGCCGCCCGCCGTCCTGCAACGGCCGGCGATGATGTGGAAGGTGCTGTGGGCGGCCCGACGGGCTACAGCAGGACGAGCTCGCGCCCGGTGACGTTCAGGCGCTCGCCGCCGTCCGGGGTGCACACCACGATGTCCTCGATCCGCGCGCCGTGCCGGCCCGGCAGGTAGATGCCGGGCTCCACGGAGAACGCCATCCCCGGCTCCAGCGGCCGGGCCGAGCCGGCCACGATGTAGGGCTCCTCGTGGGTCTCCAGGCCGATGCCGTGCCCGGTCCGGTGGATGAACTGCTCCCCGTAGCCGGCGGCGGTGATCAGGTCGCGGCCGACCGCGTCGAGCGCCTCGGCCGTCATCCCCGGCTTCACCGCTTCGGTCTGGGCGGTCTGGGCGGCCAGCAGCACGGCGTAGTACGCCAGGAAGTCGGCGGGCGGGGCGCCGACGGCGTAGGTGCGGGTGGAGTCCGAGCAGTACCCGTCGGGCATCGTGCCGCCGATGTCCACCACCACCGGGTCGCCGGCCGCGATCGTCCGGTCGGAGACCTCGTGGTGCGGGCTGGCCCCGTTCGGGCCGGACGCGACGATGACGAAGTCGACCCGGGCGTGCCCCTCGGCGAGGAGGGCCTCGGCGATGTCGCGGGCCACCTCCCGCTCGGTGCGGCCCGCGCGCAGCCAGTCGGCCATCCGGGTGTGCACCCGGTCGATGGCCGCCCCGGCCCGGCGCAGCGCGGCCACCTCCGCCGGGGACTTGCGCATCCGCAGCCCGTGCAGCAGCGCCCCCGCCAGGCCCTGTTCGGCCCCGGGCAGCGCGGCCCGGAAGCCGAACACCTTCTCCGCCCACATGTGGTCGTCCACGGCGACCCGGCCGACGCCCTTCGGCAACCGGGCCGCGACCAGAGCGTACGGGTCCTCGGTCTCCGCCCAGCCCACGATCTCGACGCCCAGCCCGCCGACCGGGGACGCCTCCGCGGCCGGCTTCTCCAGGCGGGGCACCACGAGGAACGCCTCGCCCTCGGCCGGCAGCACCAGGCAGGTGAGCCGCTCCAACGGCAGCGCCTCGTACCCGGTCAGGTAGCGCAGGTCGGGGCCCGGGGAGACCAGCAGGGCGTCGTAGCCGGCGGCGACGGCGGCCGCGCGGGCCCGGTCGAGCCGGTCGGCCGGGTACAGCTCAGCGTCGTGGGTCACGGCCCCCAGCCTAGTGACCGGTCGCCGGGGACACGCTGGTTTCGGGAGCCAACCGCACGGCGCTCACGGTGAACGGGGCCCGGGCCGTGCCCTCCCGACCGGCGAGGAACTGCGAGTTGACCAGCAGGAACCTGCCGTCGAGGTGCGCGATGGTCGTCGGGTGGTCGGCGGCGGGGCGGTCCCAGCGGTGCGTGATCCGCCCGGAGCGCGCGTCGGGGGCCAGCTCGATCCGGCTGATGTAGAAGGCCACGTCGCCCTCCAGGAGTTCGGCGTTGTCGCAGGTGTACAGCGCGCCGTCGACGAGGACCATGCCGTCGGCGGCCAGTTCCCCGTCGAGGGTCACGTGCTCGGCCGCGCGGGTGGCCACGTCGACCCGCCACAGCACCTCGGTGCCCTGGGCGGCGATCAGCAGGGTCGCGCCGTCGTGCACGGCGACGATCCCGTTCAGGTAGGGCATGTCCTCGGCCGCGCCGAGCACCAGCCACTCCTCGGCCTCGCCGATCTCCTCCCCGACCGGCACCCGCCAGACGACGGGGCGCTCGGAGTCGGTGACGTAGGCGTACTCGCCGACGACGAACACGTCGTTGAGCAGGGTCAGCTCCGCCGGCACCCGGCACTTGGCGACGAGGTGGCCGCCCGCCAGGTCGTAGGCGAACAGGTAGCCGGTCCGTGAGCCGCAGACCAGCAGCCGGCCGTGCCCGTCGACGGCCATGCCGAGCGCGCCCGTCCGGCCGTCGGCGCCCGCGGGTTGCCACACCTCCAGCTCGGGGCGGTCCGTGCGGCCCCGGTAGACGGTGCCCTGCCGGGCGCTGGACACGTAGAAGCTGCGGCCGTCGGGGCCCTCGGTGATGCCCTCGGGAAACACGTCCTCGCCGGGCAGTACGTAGTCTGTGGTCACAGCCGGCGATGCTAGTCCTACCGCCCGACAACTGCCACGGTGTTGCCAGGACCCGACCCGGGACGGCTGGCAGGATGGGTCCCATGGCGAACTCACTGCTCACCGGGGCGACCGGCGGGATCGGCACACTCATCGCGCGAAAGCTGCACGACCGGGGGGACAACCTCTTCCTGCTCGGGCGGGACGGGGCCGCGCTCGAAGCGCTGGCGAAGGAGTTTCCGGGTACGGAGGTGCTGGTCGCCGACGTGGGGCGCCCGGCGGACCTCGCCGGGGAGCTGGCGGGCCGGCTGCCCGGCCGGCTCGACGCGCTCGTGCACTGCGCCGGCGCCGTCGAGCTGGGGCCGGTGGCCGAGCTGGGCCCGGACGTGTGGCAGACGATGCTGACGGTGAACCTGGCCGGGCCGGCCGAGCTGACCCGGCTGGCACTGCCCGCCCTGCGCGCCGCGGCCGGGCACGTGGTGCTCGTCAACTCCGGCGCGGGCCTGGCGGCGCACGCCGGCTGGAGCGCGTACGCGGCGAGCAAGTTCGGGCTGCGCGGGTTCGCCGACGCGCTGCGCGCCGAGGAGCACGGCAACGGTGTCCGGGTCACGAGCGTCTACCCGGGGCGGACCGCGACGGCCATGCAGGAGAAGGTGCACCAGCAGGAGGGCGCGGACTACGAGCCGAAGGAGTGGATCCAGCCGGAGAGCGTCGCCACGGCCGTCCTCGCGGCGCTCGACCTGCCCCGGGACGCGGAGGTCACCGACCTGACGGTCCGGCCCGGACTGCGGTAGGTCCATGGAGGACAGTGGTCCGCGTACCGTTGGGAGTGCTTTTCTAAACGTGTTTCCGGTTGTGAAATATCCACGAATCATCGGTGAGCATTTCATATCCGGCACATGACGGAGTGCACTGTTCCGCCGTGTCCATCCCCCGAATGATGGACCTCGATACCACAGTCGAGGGATCGAGGCGGCATGGCGCAACGGTACGAGGACTACTGCATGGCGGATCGGACCTTCTACGACGCCATCGGCTCGGCGGCGACCGCCGGGCAGTCCTTCGCCACCGCCGCCCGCCCGCTCCCCGACGGCTGGGCCCGGGCGGAGCAGGACGACTGGCTGGTGTTCCGCCGGCCGGCCGACCCGCTGCCGGCCCAGGGCTGGAAGATCCACGCGTCGGCCACCCGGGAGAACGCGGACCGGGTCCTCGACGCGGTCTGGGAACACTGCGTGCCGCGCGGCATCGGCTTCAAGTTCCTCCGCTCCCCCGACGCGCTGTCGGCCCGGGTGTCGAAGAACGCGCCGCGCGGCCACAGCGGCAAACTCGTCACCATCTACCCGGCCGACGACGCCGCCTGCGAGGCCATCCTCACCGAGCTGGGGGCGGTGCTCGACGGGGAGCCCAACCCGGCCATCCTCACGGACCTGCGCTGGGGCTCCGGGCCGCTGCACGTGCGCTACGGGGCCTTCACGCACCGGTACCTGGTGGCCGCCGACGGCGAGCGGGTGCCCGCCATCGCCGCCCCGGACGGCACGCTCGTCCCCGACCGGCGCGACCCCGTGTTCCACGTGCCCGAGTGGGTCACGCTGCCGGCGTTCCTCGCCCCGCACCTGGCCGCGCGCAACGCCGTGCACGTCGCGGACCTGCCGTACACCATCGACGGGGTGCTGCACTTCTCCAACGGCGGCGGCGTGTACACCGGCAAGGACACCCGGACCGGCGCGCGGGTCGTGCTCAAGGAGGGCCGGCCGCACGCGGGGCTCGACTCGCACGGGCACGACGCGGTCCGCCGGATCGAGCACGAGCACGCGATCCTCCGCCAGCTCGACGGCGTCCCCGGCATCCCCCGCGCCCTCGACCTGTTCACCCTGGGCGAGCACCGGTTCCTGGTGATGGAGCACGTCGACGGCACCGTGCTCAACCGGGCGATCGTCGCGCGCTACCCGTTGACGGACCCGGCGGCCGGGGCCGCCGACCGCGCCCGGTACACCGACTGGGCGCTGGACATCCAACGCCAGGTCGAGGAGACCCTCGCCGCCGTGCACGCCCGCGGCGTGGTCTACGGCGACCTGCACCTGCTCAACATCCTGGTCCGCGAGGACGACACCGTGGCCCTGCTCGACTTCGAGGTCGCCACCCAGATCGGGGACCCGGTCCGCGCCGGCCTGGGCAACCAGGGTTTCGCCGCGCCGCGCGGGGTCACCGGCGTCGACCGCGACCTGTACTCCCTGGCCTGCCTGCGCCTGGCCCTGTTCCTGCCGATGACGAACCTGCTGTGGCTGCACCGGCCGACGGCCCGCCGGCACGCCGAGACGATCCAGGACCACTTCCCGGTGCCGCCGTCGTTCCTCGCCCGCGCCGTCGACGTGATCGCGCCCGCGGAGCTGCCCTCGGCGCCCGTGGCCCGGATCGAACCCGACCCGGCCGGCTGGCCCGACCTGCGCGACAGCCTGGCCCGCGCCATCGTGGCCAGCGCCACGCCCGGCCGCGGCGACCGGCTGTTCCCCGGCGACATCGCGCAGTTCACGCTCGGCGGCCTGGGGCTCGCCCACGGCGCGTCCGGCGTGCTGCACGCGCTGTCGGTCACCGGGGCCGGCCGGCACCCGGAGTTCGAGGACTGGCTGGTCCGGCACACCCGCGACCCGCACCCCGACACCCGGCTCGGCCTGTACGACGGCCTGCACGGCGCCGCCTTCACCCTCGACCACCTCGGCCACCGCCAGGCGGCCCTCGACGCCGTGGACGTGTTCCTCGGCGAGAAGTGGCACACCCTGGGCACCGACCTGTTCGGCGGCCTGGCCGGCGCGGGCCTCAACCTGCTGCACCTGGCCGACCGGACCGGCGAGCCCACGCTGCGGGTGGCCGCGCACCGGGCCGCGGAACTGGTCGCCGAACGGCTGGGCGAGACCGCGGACGGCGGCACGACGAGCGGCGGCAAGGAGCCCTACGCCGGGCTGATGCGCGGCGGGGCGGGCCGGGCGTGGCTGCTGCTGCGGACCTACGACGACACCGGCGACCCGGCGTTCCTCGAGCACGCGGCCGTGGCGCTGCGCCAGGACCTGCGCCGGTGCCGGGTCCGCGACAACGGGGTGCTGGAGGTGGACGAGGGCTGGCGGACGAACCCGTACCTCGACGTGGGCAGCGTGGGGCTGGGCATGGTCCTCGACGAGTACCTGGCCCGAGGCGCCGACGAGGAGTTCGCGGTCGCCAGCCGGGGCGCGCAGCTCGCCGCCCGGTCCCCGATGTACGTCCTCCCGGGCCTGTTCACCGGCCGGGCCGGCATCCTGCTCTACCTCGCCGGCCGTTCACCGGAGCCCCGGACCGACCCCGAGGTGGCCCGCCAGGTCCGCGGCCTCGACTGGCACGCCCTGCCCTACGGCGACGGGACGGCCTTCCCCGGCACCGCGCTGCTGCGGCTGTCCATGGACCTGGCCACCGGCACCGCCGGCGTGCTCCTCGCGCTGGGCGCCGTCCTGCACGACTCGCCCGTGCACGCGCCGCTGCTCACCCCCGGTCGACGCCCCGCGCCGACCCCACAGACCCCCGCGCCGTCCGGCGCGGGTCACTGAAATCCCTCAAAGGAGATTCCCATGGTTCTTCTCGACCTGCAGGGCATGACCACCGCTCCCGAGAACGGCGGCGGCGGCCACGGTGGCCACGGCAGCACGCTGAGCGTCACCCTGTGTGGCCACGGCAGCGGCCTGAGCGTCCTGATCTGCGACTAGTACCACCCCGCACGCAGACCGCGGCCCCGGACGATTGTCGCTCGTCCGGGGCCGCGGCCCGTACCGAGGAGTGTAGGTGAACCAGCCCGGGGAGATCTCGCGTCGCGGCGGCGGATGGCTGCCGCTGATCGGGGTGACCGCACTGGGCGGGGCGCTGGCCCGGCTGGGGCTGCCGTGGGTCCTCGGGAACGCCGTCGACGCCCTGGTCGGCACCGCACGACCCACCGGCCCCGGTGGGTACTCCTGGACCACCTGGGCCGTGCTCGCCGTCGTCGTGGCCGTGGCCTGCGACCTCGCCGGCTCCTATGCCGGGGCCGCGTCGGTCGCCGACACTACCGCCCGGCTGCGCCACCGCCTCCTCCGCCACATCCTCGACCTCGGACCCGGCCGCGCGCGCCCCTTCGCCCCCGGCGACCTGTCCACCCGGTTGACCTCCGCCGCCGCGTCGGCCGCGCACGCCGGTCCCAGCCTCGTCCTGCTCGCCGCCGCCGTCGTGCCCCCGGCGGGCAGCCTCGTCCTGCTGGCCGTCCTCGACCCGTGGCTGGCCGTGGCGTTCCTCGCCGGCCTCGGGCTCGTCGCGCTCGTGCTGCGCGCCTTCACCCGGCGGACCACCGAGGCCGCCCTCCGCTACCAGGAGACCCAGGGGCAGCTCGCCGGCCGGCTCACCGAGGCCCTCACCGGGGCCCGCACGATCGCCGCGGCCGGCACCGTCGACCGGGAGGAGGCGCGGGTGCTGCGTCCGTTGGCGGAGCTGCACCGGCACGGGGTACGCGCGTGGCAGGTGCTCGCCCGGACCGGCGCCCAGGGCGCGCTCGTGGGGCCGCTCGTCCTCGTCGCGGTGCTCGCCGCGGGGGGACTCGCGCTGGTCGACGGCCGGATCACGGCGGGCGAACTGTTCGCCGCGAGCCAGTACGCCGTCCAGGGCGCGGGGCTCGGCGGGCTCACCGGGCTGCTCGGGCGGCTGGCCCGGGCCAGGGCCGGGGGCGACCGGGTGACCGAGGTCCTCGCGGTCCCGCCCACCATCCACGGCACGCGGTCGCTGCCCGAGGGTCCCGGCCGCCTCCAGTTCCTCGACGTCACCGTCCACGCCGGACACCTGTCGCCGTCCGCGCCCGTCGCCGCGCCTGGCGACCCCTCCGCCGGCCCGGCACCGGGCGGATCCGGGGCCCCGGCGTCGCTCGACGGGGGCGGGGTCCCGGCTCTGCTGGACCGGGTCACGCTGGACCTGCCCGGAGGCGCCGCCGTGGCCGTCGTGGGCCTGTCGGGAGCCGGCAAGTCGGTGCTGGCCGCGCTCGCCGGCCGGTTGCGCGACCCCGACGCCGGCTCCGTCCTCCTCGACGGCGTCCCCCTCCCCGAGCTACCGCACCCCGCCCTGCGGGCGGCTGTCGCCTGCGCCTTCGAGCGCCCCGTCCTCGTCGGCGACACCGTGGCCGACGCCGTCGGCATGGGCCGGCCCCTCACCCACGTCCTCGCGGCCGCGCACGCCACCCGCGCCGCCGAGTTCGTCACCCGGCTCCCCCGGGGCTACGGCACCGCGCTCGCCGCCGCGCCGATGTCCGGCGGCGAGGCCCAGCGGCTCGGCCTGGCCCGCGCCTGGCACGCCGACCGGCTGCTCGTCCTCGACGACGCGACGTCCAGCCTCGACATGGTCACCGAGATGCGGATCAGCCGGACGCTGACGGAGGACCACGGGCACCGTACCCGTCTGATCGTGACCCACCGGGTGTCCACGGCGGCCCGGGCCGACCTCGTGGTGTGGCTGGAGGCCGGCCGGGTCCGCGCGGTCGGCCCGCACGCGGCACTGTGGACGGACGCCGACTACCGGGCGGTGTTCCCGACGTGAGACGCGAGCTGCGCTACGCCGGGCGTACCCTGCGGCGGCGCGCCACCGGGGCGTTCCTGGCCTGGTCGGTCCCCGAGGCGCTGCCGGCCGCGCTGTCCGGGCTGGCCGTCGCGCGCGCCGTGGACACCGGGTTCCTCGCCGGCCGCCCGTGGGTGGGACTGGCCTGGCTCGGCGCGCTGCTCGCCGCCGCCGGGATCGGCGCCCTCGGGGCCCGGCAGGTGTACCTGCGCCTCGGCGACCTCGTCGAACCGTTCCGCGACGACCTGGTCCGGCTCGTGGTGCGCGGCGCGCTACGGCGGGGCGTCGCCGGCCGCCCGGACGACGGGGCGGTCGCGCGGCTGACCCACCAGGTGGAGATCGCCCGGGACACCTACGCGGGACTGGTCGTCGTCGTGCGCGGCTTCGTCGTCACCGCCGCCGGGGCCGCCGTCGGGCTGGCCTCCACCGCGCCGGTGATCCTGCTGCTGGTCGGGCCGCCGTTCCTGCTCGGGCTCGGCGCGTTCCTGACCACGCTCGGGGTGGCCGCCGGCCGGCAGCGCGCGTACGTCCGCTCCGACGAACGGCTGTCCAGCACGGCCGGGACGGTGCTCGCCGGGCTGCGGGACGTGACCGGGAGCGGCGGGGAGGCGTACGCGGCGGCGCTGGTCGGCGGCCCCGTCGGACACCAGGCGACGGCGGAGCTGGCCCTGGCCCGGGTCGGCGCGCTGCGGACCCTGTGCTTCGCGGTCGGCGGCTGGGGACCGCTGCTGGTCCTGCTCGCCGCCGCGCCGTGGCTCGTCGGCCGGGGCCTGACCGCCGGCGCCCTGCTGGGCGGGCTGACGTACGTGCTGGTCGGGCTCCAGCCCGCGCTGGGCGCGCTCGTCAACGGGCTGGGCGGCAGCGGGCTGCGGTTCGTGGTGACCCTGGGGCGGATCCTGGACGCGGCGGCCGCGGCGGAACAGCCCGTGCGCCCGGGGCCGCCCGCCGGCCGAGTGGCTCCATCGGACGGGTACGCGGCCTCGACCCGGCCGGGCGCACCGGCCGAGGGCGCCGCCCGGACGTCCGGCGCGGTCGCGGCGGACCTGGTCCCGCCATCGGACGGGTACGCCATCGCCGTGCGCGGCCTCACCTTCGCCTACGGCCCCCACTCCCTGCCGGTGCTCCGGAACCTGCACCTCGACGTGCCCGAAGGCGACCACCTCGCCGTCGTCGGCCCGAGCGGGATCGGCAAGTCCACCCTGGCCGGCCTGCTGTGCGGGCTGCTGCCCCCCGACGCCGGCACCGTGACCGCCCCACCCACCGACCGGCGCGTCCTCATCCCCCAGGAGGCATACCTCTTCACGGGTACCGTCGGGGAGAACCTGCGCTACCTGCGCCCCACCGCCCCCGACCCGCTCCTCGACGACGCGGTGGCCGCGATCGGGGCCACCGACCTGGTGACCCGCCTCGGCGGCTACCCCGGCACCGTCACCCCGGGCGCGCTGTCCGCCGGGGAACGCCAACTCCTCGCCCTGGTCCGGGCGTACCTGGCCGACGCGCCCGTCGTCGTCCTCGACGAGGCCACCTGCCACCTGGACGCGGCGGCGGAACGGCGGGCCGAGGAGGCGTTCGCGGCGCGCGGCGGCACGGTGGTGGTGATCGCGCACCGGATCAGTTCCGCGCTCCGGGCCCGCCGGGTGCTGGTCCTCGACGGGGTGACCGCCGCGCTCGGCGACCACGACACGCTCCTGGCGACGTCCCCCCTGTACCGCGAGCTGCTCGGCCACTGGCAGTCGGAGACGGCACCGGGCGCTCAGACCCAGCCGGCGTCCTGAGCGATGCGGATGGCCTCGATCCGGTTCCGGCCGCCGATCTTCGACACCGCGCTGGAGAGGTAGTTGCGCACCGTGCCCGTACTCAGGAAGAGCTCCGCCGCGATCTCCCGGGCCGGCGCGCCGTCGACGGCCTTGCGGAGCACCTCGCGCTCGCGGGTCGTGAGGGGGTTGTTCTCCGCCGACAGCGCGGCCACCGCGATCTGGACGTCCATCACCGGCTTGCCGAGCGCGAGCTGCCGGATGCCCTCGACGAGCTGGCGGGGCGAGGCGTCGGTGGCCAGGAACCCGACCCGGGGCGCCAGCCGGGTGAGGGTGACGCCGATGGTGGCGCAGGTCCGCCGGTCGACCAGGACCAGGATCCCCGCCTCCGGCAGCCCCTCGCACAGGGTCACGCACAGCTCGTCGACCTCCACCGTGCCCGGTAACGCGATGTCGAGGACGACGACATCGGGCCGCTCACGGAGGGCGACGTCGAGGATCTCCTCGCCGCGGCCCACCTCGGCCACGACGACCAGGTCGCGCTCCCGGGCCAGCATCGCACCCAGTGCTCCCCGCCAGAGCGCCCTCTCGTGTCCGAGCACCGTGCGAATCAACGAACCCCCAAGTCGGTCACTCCCCGTGCCAATCTCCCTTTCCCCAGCGTAGCCATGGCATAGCAACCAGTCGATTGTCGACTATCCGACCACCTCGGGAGGTTTGACGGAACGTGAGCCCAGAAGCTGGGACAGCGTGGTCCCCGGCCGGCCGGAGAGCCGGGGAACCGCGTCGCTGACGCCCGCCAGTTCCCCGGCGGCAATCGCCGTGTACGTGCTCACCCACGCGTCGAGCTGCCAGTCGGGGGCGCCGTAGGAGGCCCGCGACGCGTACGCCTCCGGGACGGTCTCCGGGTGGTAGGTGACCGTCCGCCCGGTCCGCGCGGTCAGGACGGCGGCGACCTCGGCGAGGGTCAGCGCCTCGGGGCCGGTCAGGTCGTAGCTCTCCCCGTCGTGCGCGGCCGGGTCGGTGAGCACGGCGGCGGCGCACGCGGCGATGTCGTCCTGGGCGACGGCGGCCACCCTGCCGTCGCCGGCCGGCCCCCGGATCACGCCGTCCGCGCCGACCATGTGGGGCAGGAAGTCGAGGTACAGGTTGTCCCGGAGGAACGTGGACGCGAGCCCGGAGGCGCGGATGTGCCGTTCGGTGGCCCAGTGGTCCCGGGCGAGGGTGAACGTCGCGTCGGGGCTCGCGCCGTGGAAGGAGACGTAGACCACCCGGCGGACCCCGGCGGCGGCCGCCGCGTCCACGAACGTGAAGTGCTGGTCGCGGCGGTCGGGGGACTCGGCGGCGGAGACCATGAACACCGTCTCGACGCCGTCGAGGGCCCAGCGGACGGCCTCCCCGTCCCCGTAGGAGGCCACGGCGAGTTCGGCGGACAGGTCGGGGGCGCGGGCGGGGTCGCGGACCAGGAGGCGCAGCGGCAGGCCGGCCGCCGCGAGCAGCCGGGCGACCCGGCCACCGAGCTGCCCGGTGGATCCTGTGACGGCGAGAGGAGTCATCACACCACCGTAGCGACGGGGCGTGGCTATACTGGGAAGTTCGTGCAACAAAAAAGAACCGCGTAAAAAGCGGTTCTGGCCATGACGGTACCAAACAAGGAGTTCGCTTGTCAACTGCCGCCGACTTCCGTGAGGAGCAGGACTACCTGTCCATGCTCTACGGCCAGCTCGACACCCTGCGCGCCCAGGCGCAGGACCGGCTGGCCACCGCCCTGCACTACACGCCCGGCGGCACGCCGCAGAACCGCTCCGAGCGCGACTCCGCGAGCGTCCTCTACACCGACCAGGTCGTCGAGTTCGGCGCGCTGGAGCACGGCCTGTGCTTCGGCCGCCTCGACCTCGACGACGGCACCGTCCGGCACATCGGCAGGATCGGGCTGTTCGACGCCGGGGGCGAGCACGCGCAGCTCCTGATGGACTGGCGCGCCCCGGCGGCCCGCTCGTTCTACCTGGCCACGGCCGCCGCGCCCGACGGGGTCCGCCGCCGCCGGCACATCCGCACCCAGGGCCGCTGGGTCACCGAACTCGACGACGAGGTCCTGGACCTGGCCGAGGCCGCCCGCGAGGACACCGAGGTCGGGATCGCCAGCGAGGCGGCGCTGTTCGCGGCCCTCGACGCCCGGCGGACCGGCCGGATGCGCGACATCGTGGAGACCATCCAGGCCGAGCAGGACGTGATCATCCGCTCGGACATGGGCGGGGTCCTCGTCGTGCAGGGCGGCCCCGGCACCGGCAAGACGGCCGTCGCCCTGCACCGGGCCGCGTACCTGCTCTACACGCACCGCGAACAGCTGTCCCGGCACGGCGTGCTGATCATCGGGCCGAACCCGACGTTCCTGCGGTACATCTCCCAGGTGCTGCCGTCGCTGGCGGAGACGGGCGTGCTGCTGCGTACCCCCGGCGGCCTGTTCCCCGGCGTGACCGCCACGGCGGCCGAACCGGCGCACGTCGCCGAGGTGAAGGGCCGGCTCGTGCTGGCCGAGGTGCTGGCCGGGGCGGTCGCCGACCGGCAGCGCGTCCCCGACGAGCCGATCGAACTGACCTACGACCGCGAACCGCTCTGGCTGGACCCGGTCACCTGCGACCGGGCCCGGACCCGCGCCCTGGGCACCGGCCGCCCGCACAACCTGGCCCGCGCGGTGTTCGCCGACGACGTCCTCGACGCCCTGGTCCGCCAGGCCGCCGACCGGATCGGCGCGGACCCGCTGGGCGGCGACAACCTGCTCGGCCCGGCCGACCTGGTCGAGATCCGCGAGGAGCTGGCCGCCGACCCGGAGGTGGCCGCGACCCTGGAGGAACTGTGGCCGGACCTGACCCCCGAACGCCTGCTCGCCGAGTTCTACGCCGACCGCGACCGGATCGACATCGCCGCCGGTGACCTGCTCACCCCCGCGGAACGTCTGTCGCTGTACCGGCCCGGCGGCGGCTGGACCCCCGCCGACGTGCCCCTGCTGGACGAGGCCGCCGAGCTGCTCGGCGAGGAGGAGGTCGTCGAGGTCGCCGGCCCGGCGGTCGACGCCGACTACGCGGAGGGCGTGCTCGACATCGCGCTCGGCTCCCGGTCCATCGACCTCGAGGACGAAATCGACCCGGAACTCCTCCTCGCCGCCGACGTCGTCAACGCGGGCCAGCTCGCCGAACGCCAGGAGGACGCCGAACGGCTCACCGCGGCCCAGCGCGCGGCGGCGGACCGGACCTGGGCGTTCGGGCACATCATCGTCGACGAGGCGCAGGAGCTGTCCCCGATGACGTGGCGGCTCCTGATGCGCCGCAGCCCCAACCGGTCGATGACGCTGGTCGGGGACGTGGCCCAGACCGGCGACCTGGCCGGCACGGCCTCCTGGCAGGACGCCCTCGGCAGGTACGTGGCCGAGCGCTGGCGGCTCGCCGAACTGACCGTCAGCTACCGCACCCCGGCGGAGATCATGGCCGTGGCCGCCGACGTCCTCGCCGAACTGGATCCCGCGTTGACAGCGCCGCGTCCGGTCCGGTCG
Organism: Longispora urticae; assembly: GCF_053902585.1. NCBI lineage: Bacteria > Bacillati > Actinomycetota > Actinomycetes > Micromonosporales > Micromonosporaceae > Longispora > Longispora urticae. The sequence continues at coordinate 21,257 of NZ_JAQZSH010000036.1, read as the reverse complement.
GTCGGGGTCGAGCCGTGGGTGGAGCAGACCGGCGACCTGGCGGGCCGGGTCGCGGCGCTGGTCGCCGAGGAGGGTGCGCACGGCCGGGTCGGGGTGATCGTGCCCGAGAGCCGGGCCGAGCTGCGGGCCGTCGGCGGCCGGGACCAGGTGCTGACCGTGCGCGACGCGAAGGGTTTGGAGTTCGACTCCGTGCTGATCGTGGATCCGCAGGCGATCCTGGACGAGTCGCCGCGCGGGCACAACGATCTGTATGTGGCGTTGACGCGGTCGACGCGGCGGCTCGGGGTGCTGTGTCCCGGGGAGGTGCCGGAGGTGCTGCGGGCGCTCAAGCCGCGCTGACGGACGCCGGGCCGGAGGGTGTACGCCCTCCGGCCTCACTGGGACATCCTCGCTTCCTGGGGGTGCGCCCGGACCGGGGAGTGTCGGTACTGTGGCGGACATGGTCACGGTCTGGATCGGCGGCGGCACCGGCTCGGGGAAGACGACACTGACCCGGATCCTCGCCGGCCGACACGGCCTGCGGGTGTTCCCCGTGGACGCGTTCTGGCACAGCCACGAGGCCCGGTTGCCGGAGCCGGAGCGCAGCCCCGACGACCAGTGGCTCGGGCTGACCCCGGTCGAGCAGGCGGCCGAGTTCGAGGCGCTGGCCCGCAAGCGCTGGCCGCTGGTTCTCGCCGACCTGGCCGCCCTGCCACCGTCGCCGCCCGTGGTCGTCGAGGGGCCGCAGGTGCTGCCGGACCTGGTGCCGGACGGCGACGCGGCCGTGTTCCTCGTCTCCACGGCCCCGTTCCAACGCTCGGTGCTGGAACGCCGGCCGCTGCCGCCGACCGCCGACGCCCGGCAGGCGCTGGAGAACCGGATCGAGAAGGACCGGCTCCACGGGCAACGGGTGGTCGAGCTGGCCGCCGCGCGCGGCTTCCCGGTCGTTCCGGTCGACGGCACCCTGCCGGTCGAGGCGGTCCTGGTCGCCGTCGAGGACGCGCTGCCCGCTGTCGTCGGGCCCGAGGTCGACCCGGCCGACGTCCGGGCGGCGCGGCGCTGGGAGAACGGTGTGGTGGCCGACAACATCCGGACCTGGCTGGGTACGGCGCACGTCCCGCCCGTGGCGCCGACCGGCTATCCCTTCGCGTGCGAGTGCGGCGCGCGGGGCTGCCACGCCCAGGTGGTCCTGCCCCTGGCCGGTTACGAGGCCGCGACGCGCGTGGTCGCCCCAGGACACTGATGGCACGGCGCCGCGCGGAAGGCGCCCCGGGCCGTGCAGAGCATTGCGGACAGTGACGGACACTCCGCAAGAGGTGACGGGTGTGAGTCACTCGCTATCCCGGTCGGGGCGGGGTGTGTATGCTCCTGCTCGCCAACGGTACGCCCCCTCCCGCACGGCGGTGGCGTGGCAACAGGGAACCCGGTGTGAATCCGGGACTGCCCCGCAGCGGTATGTGGGAACGACCGCCGTCAACAGCACTGGGACGCCACGTCCTGGGAAGCGACGGCCACTAGGCAGCGTCTGTCGGCGCACCGCCCACGAGTCCGAATATCTGCCGTCGGTGCACGCGCCCAACGCGCGTGCCGGTTCCGGGTCTCGTGGGAGGGGCCTCGCCGACGCCGTGCCGCGCCCTGGGCCGGTTCACGCGTGGTCTCCCGCCGACCCGGCTTGCGTCGGATCTCGCGAGGGAGAGCGGCAATGCGGACAGGCAGTGGAAGCAGGCTTCTGATCGCCGTGCTCGGGCTGGCCCTGGGGGCCTCGGCCTGCACGGGTACGTCGACCGACAAGCCGGCGGACGGCAAGGTCACGACGTTGACGATCGCGACGAGTTTCGCGGTCAAGGATCTCGATCCGCTGGAGAGCGGGTTCTGGGCGCCGGAGTTCGGGTTCGGCGCGCTGCTGATGAAGCCGGTCGCCGGGGGCAAACTGGTCCCGTGGCTGCTGGAGTCGGCGCCGGCCCAGGCGGGTCCGACGGCGTGGACCCTGAAGCTGCGGCCGAACCTGACCTTCCAGAACGGCAAGCCGCTCGACGGGGCCGCGCTCGCCGCCGCGATGACGTTCAGCCTGACCGACAACAGTTCGGTGAAGCCGATGCTGCCGGGGGCGACCGTGAAGGCGGACGGGCCGTTGACGGTCACGCTCACCACGGTCAAGCCGACGTCGTACGTGCCGAGCCTGCTCGCCCACGAGTCGATGTTCCCGATCTTCGACCACGCCGGGTACCTGCCGGTGAAGGGGAAGCCGGCCGAGCTGATCGCGGCGAGGATCTGGTCGGGGCCGTACACGGTCACCGGGCTGACCTCGGAGGCGATGACGATGACGCCGACCCCCGGGTACACGGTGTCGGCGCCGAAGTTGGAGAGGCTGACCGTCCGGTTCATCCCCGACGCGCAGGCCCGGATCCTGGCCGTGCAGCACGGGGAGGCCGACCTGGCGCTGTACCCGCCGACGTCCGCCGCCCGGGAACTGCGGGGCCGGGCGGACGCGGTGTTCCTCAACCAGGCGGCCGGTACCGCCGCAGAGGGTTTCCAGCTGGTGCTCAACCCGCGCACCGGCCCGCTGGCCGACGTGGAGGTCCGCAGGGCGCTGTCGCACGCGATCGACTACGGCCAGCTCGCCACCCAGGTCATGAACGGGCTGTACGACACGTCGGTCGGCTTCTACCCGGCGTTCCTGCCGTACGCGGCGCGCAACCAGACGTTCGACGCGGCGAAGGCGGACCGGCTCCTCGACGCGGCCGGCTGGGCGAAGGACGCCGACGGTACCCGGGCGAAGGGCGGCACACCGTTGGCGTTCACGCTGCTCACGTACCCGCAGCAGCCGGACTCGAAGACCGTCGCGGTCGCGGTGCAGGCGCAGCTGAAGACGGTCGGGTTCACCGTCGAGGTCCGCCAGATCGACGACGTGACCGCCACGGTGAAGACCCCCACCGGCTGGGACGCGGCGGTGATGGGCAACGGGGCGATCGACTGGACCCAGACCGACCCGGTGACCCCGATCATCGCGAACTTCACCCCGGGCGGCGACAACAACTACGGCGGGGTCGACGATCCGGAGCTGACCCGGCTCGCGGGGCAGCTGGCGGAGACGTTCGACCCGGCGGCCAGGGACAAGCTGATGGCCCGGGTGCAGCAGATCGTGATCGAGGAGAAGGTGTACAGCCTGTACCTGTCGCTCAAGCGGGTACCCGTGGTGGCCTCGCCGACGTTGCGCGGCTACGCGGTACCGCCCGTGGGCCTGCTGTGGGTCGACGCGTACTGATGCGCAACACGGTCCTGCGCCGGATCGGCCAGGCCGTGCTGACCCTGCTGGTCGGCAGCGTCCTGGTCTGGGCGCTGCTGGCCCTGGCGCCGGGCGATCCGGCGCACCGGGTCCTCACGGCCAACGGGGTCGCGCACCCGACCGAGGAGCAGGTGCGGGCCAAGCGGGTCGAGCTCGGGCTGACCGGCGATCCGGTGACCCGGTACGGCCGCTGGCTGGCCGGCGCGGTGCGCGGCGACTTCGGCACGTCCTGGGCCACCAGCCGGCCGGTGGCCGACGAGCTGGGCCAGCGGCTGCCGGCCACGGTGCGGCTCACCGTCGTCGCGGTCGGACTGTCGCTGGCGGCGGCCCTGCTGCTCGGCACGGTCGCCGCCGTCACCGCGGGCCGGTGGCCGGACGCGGCGATCCGGCTGCTGTCCTCGGCGGTGCTGGTGCTGCCCGGTTTCGTGGTCGGGCTCGCGCTGCTGCACGTCGTGGTGCTGCGGCTGGGGCACTTCCAGATCATCACGGACGGGAGCTGGGCGACGGTCGGGCTGCCGGCGCTGACCCTGTCGTTGGGAACGGCCGCCGCGTGGTCGCGGCTGCTGCGCGCCGAGCTGCTGCGGGCCGGGGGCGCGCCGCACGTCGAGGTGGCCACGGCGCGCGGTGCGCGCAGGTCGCGGCTGCTGCTGGTGCACGATCTGCCGGGGGCGCTGGTGCCGTTCCTGACCGTGGTCGGGACCGGGGTGGCCGCGCTGCTCGGCGGGGCGCCGATCGTGGAGACGGTGTTCACGTGGCCGGGGGTCGGCCGGTACGCGGTGCAGGCCATCACGGCGCGGGACCTGCCGGTGGTGCAGGCGTACACCCTGCTGGCGATCGCGGTGTATGTCGCGGTGTCGCTGGTGGTGGACCTGGTCGCCGTCGCCGTGGATCCGCGGCTGGCCCGGGCGGGTGGGCGGTCGTGAGTCCGGCGTCCGTGCAGCCGCCCCGGGGCGGATGGCCGGCCATGACCCTGGGCATGTGGACCGGCGTCGGGATCGCGGTGGCCGTCCTCGCCCTCGCCGTCGCGGGCCCCGTCCTGCTCGGCGTGGACCCCGACCTGCCCGACTACGCCCACCAGCTCACCCCGCCCGGCGCGGAGCACTGGCTCGGCACCGACCAGTCCGGCCGTGACCAGCTGGCCCGGACGCTGGCCGGCCTGGGGAAGTCCCTCCAGGCGGTACTCGTCGTGTTCGCTCTCACCACGGTTATCGGGATCACCGTCGGCGGCCTGGCCGGCTACCTGGGCGGGGTCGTGGACGCCGTGGTCGGCCGGGTGATCGACGCGCTGCTCGGGCTGCCGTCGCAGATCATCGCGCTCGCGGTCGTGGGGGCGCTCGGCGTCGGTTCCACGCATCTGATCCTGGCGATCGTCGCGTCCGGTTGGGCGTATCCGGCCCGGATCGCGCGCGGCGCCGTGCTGGGCAGCGACCGCCGGCTCGACGTGACCGCCGCGCGGCTGGCCGGCATCGGCCGGATCCGGATCCTGTTCGGCCACGTGCTGCCCGGGGCGACGACGACGGTGCTGGTCGCGGCCACGACGACGGTCGGCGAGACCACCCTGACCCTGGCGGGCCTGTCGTTCCTCGGCCTGGGCGCCCAACCGCCGACCGCCGAGCTCGGCCAGCTGCTCGCCGACAGCCAGGGCTCCCTGGTCAGTTCCCCGTGGCTGCTGATCGGCCCCACGGTGCTGATCGCCGCGATGGTCGCGTCCGCGATGCTGGTCAGCGACGCCCTCCGCGACGCCGTCGACCCGCGCCCGCGCCCCACCCGCCTGCGCCGAACCCCACAGGTCAAGACCACACAGGACATTCCGGGGGTACTGAGCGCCACGGACCTCGTCGTCACCTACCCCGACGGCACCCGGGCCGTGCGCGGCGTCTCGTTGACGGTCGCCGCCGGTGAGTGCGTGGCCATCGTGGGCGAGTCCGGGTGCGGGAAGACCACCCTGGCCCGGAGCGTCCTCGGGCTGCTGCCCGCCGGGGTCACGCTCGGCGGCACCCTGGCCGTCGACGGCACCGACCTGGCCGGCCTCGACCGACGGGGCCTGCGCCGGCTCCGGGGCCGGGTGGTCGGCTACGTGGCCCAGGACCCGTACGCCGCCTGCGATCCGCTGCGTTCCGTCGGGCACCACGTCGGCGGGGCGTGGCGGCACCACGGCCGGCGGCCACCGCGCGGCGAGGTGGTGCGCCGGGTCGACGCGCTCGGGATCGCCGACGCCGCGCGGCGCCTCACCGAACGGCCGTACCGCTGGTCGGGGGGCATGTTGCAGCGGGCCACGATCGCGGCGGCCGGCGCGCACCAGCCGGTACTGACCATCGCCGACGAGCCGACCAGCGCCCTCGACGCGCACCTCGCCGACGACATCCTCGGCACCCTGCGCGGCTCCTGCCGGTCACTGCTGCTGATCAGCCACGACCTGCGCCTCGTCGCCCGGCACGCCGACCGGATCGTCATCATGTACGCCGGCCGGATCGTCGAGACCGGGCCCACGGCGGAGCTGCTCGACAACCCGCGGCACCCGTACACCCGGGCGCTGCTCGCCGCCACCCCGCGACCCGGCGGCGCCCCGGTGACCGCGTTGCCCGGCACTCCCCCGGCGCTGCGGGGCGAGCCGGGCCCGGGCTGCACCTTCGCGGACCGGTGCGCCCAGGTCGCCGACGTGTGCCGGGACCGCGAACCCGTACTCGTCGGCGGGGTCGCCTGCTGGGAGGAGTCATGACCGCCGTCGTGTCCGCCGTGGACGTCACCCGGGGCTACCGGACCCGCCTCGGCCGGATCACCGCCGTCGACCGGGTCAGCGTCGACGTCGCGCCCGGCGAGATCCTCGGGATCAGCGGACCGTCGGGCTCCGGCAAGTCGACGCTGCTCCGCCTCCTGGCCGGGATCGAACGGCCGGACACCGGAACCGTCCACTACGCCGGCCAACCCGCGTGGCGCCGCGACCGCGCCGCCAGTTACCCGCGCCCCGGCTACGTGATGCCGATCTTCCAGGACCCGCACGCGAGCCTCGACCCGCGCTGGCCGATCTGGCGCAGCGTCACCGAACCGCTGACCGCCCCGGGCCGGCCCCGGACGGACCCCGCCGGGCTGCGCGCCGTCGCCGCCGAGTGGCTCGACCGGGCCCGGCTCGGGCACCTCGACCCCACGGCGCGGCCCGGTCAGCTGTCCGGCGGGCAGTGCCAGCGGATCGCGATCGTCCGCGCCCTCGTCGCCGGCCCCGCGCTCGTCGTCGCCGACGAGCCGACCGCGCGGCAGGACGTGATCACCGCCGCGGCCATCACCGAGCTGCTCGCCGAGGCGGCCGGCCACGGCACCGCGCTCGTCGTCGTCAGCCACGACACCGTCTGGCTCGACACCCTCGCCCACCGCACCCACCGGATGGACCCGTGACCGCCGTACCCCGCGCTGAGCTCCTCGATGTCCTGGCCGCGGTCGCGGCGGTCCCCCGATACACCCTGCGCACCGGACCGGCCGGCCCCGGCTGGAGCACCGTGCGGGAGCTGTGCGCCGCCGACGCGACCACCGACCGGCTGATCGACACCGTGGCCCGCCGCTTCGCCATCGGCACGCCCCGGGTCGCCGGCTCGTTCACGGTCTTCGGCTACGCGTCCCGCCTGCTGGGCCCGGTCGTGGCGGCGTACGCCACCCGGGGCGTGCTGCTCGACGTGCACCCGGACCGGGTCCGCTGGCGCTACGTCCCCACGGACGGCTTCCAGTTCCTGCTCACGGAGCCGGCCGGCAGCCGACCGCTGGACGACCGGGACGTCGGACGGTGGTGGGCCGACCTGATCGACGGCCACCTCGGCCCGGTGGTGGACGCGGTGCGGGAACGGGCGCCCGGGGCGGTCGGCATGCTGTGGGGCAACGTGGCGGCCTCGGTCGCGGGGGCGCTGGAGACCGTGGCCCGGAGCGGCCCGGCCCCGGTGGTGGACTGCGGGCCGCTCCTGGAGCATGGTCCGCTGGCCGGGGCCGGGACCTTCGCGGCGCACCGGGGACGGAGCTTCTACGTGCGGCGCAGCTGCTGCCTGCACTACCAGATCCCGGCGGGCGGCAAGTGCGGCGACTGCGCGCTGCTCGAGCCGGCGGAGCTGCGCCAGCGGTGGGACGCCGCCCTGGAGGCGTGACGGGACGCCCGCGCCCCGGTCGGTCAGCCCGGGGGAAAGGCGACCGTGACGGTCAGTCCACCCTGGACGCCGGGCCGGACGCGCAGCTCGGCGTCGTGGCTGGCGGCGACGGCGCGCACGATCGCCAGCCCCAGGCCGGAACTCCCGTCCTCCGGGCTGGTCGGGCCGAGGCGCTGGAACGGCTGGAGGATCCGGCCGACCGCGTCGGCCGGCACGACGGGTCCGGTGTTGCCCACGGTGAGGACTGCGCGCCGGGCCTCCGCTCGGGTGGTGACGTCGATCCGGCCGCCGTCGACGTTGTGGCGGACGGCGTTGTCCAGCAGGTTGCCGATCAGACTGGACAACTGCGTCGGATCCGCCCGGATCACGACGGCCGGCTGGAGGTCCCGCCGGAGGGTGAGGTCCCGGTCCGCCGCCGCGGGCCGGCGCGCGGTGCACGCCTCCGCCGCGAGGACGGCCAGGTCGACGGGCTCGGCCGCCACCGGGCGCCGCTCCCCCTGGGCCAGCGCCAACAGCGCCGCGACCAGGCGCTCCTGCTCGGCCCCGATCTGGAGCACCTTCTCGCAGGCCGCCCGCAGGGAGGTCGCGTCGACGTCCGGATCGGAGAGCGTCACCTGGATCAGCGCACGTTGGACGGTCAGGGGGGTGCGCAGTTCGTGCGAGGCGTCGGCGACGAAGCGGCGCTGTGCGGCGTACGCGGCGTCGAGGCGGGCGTAGAGGCCGGTCAGCGTGGCGGACAGCTCGGCGTACTCCTGGTATCTGCCGAGTTCGCCGTGGCCCGGTAGCCGGCCCGGGGCCGCCCCGCCAGCGGCGGCCGTCAGCTCCCGGAGTGGTCGGACCGCCCGCCCCGCCAGCGCCCAGCCGATCGGACCTGCCACCAGGGCCACCAGGAACAGTCCGAGGGCCGCCGCGAGGAGTACGGTGCCGGTGTTGTCCGGCGGCCCCGCGGCGACCGGGATGCCGGCCTCGTGGGCGGAACCACCGGACCAGGCGCCCAGACCGACGACGACCACCGGCCCCGCCCCGAGGACGACCGCCGTCATGGCGTAGAGCAGGGCGAGACGGGTACGCAGCCGCGGCCGGTCAGTCGTCGACACGGTACCCGCCCTCGCGGATCGTCGCGATGACCGCCGGCGCGCCGAGCTTGGCCCGCAGCCGGCCGAGCGTGGTCTTCACCGTGGTGGTGAACGGGTTGGTGGCCTCGTCCCACACGTGGTCGAGCAGTTCCTCCGTGGACACCACCCGGCCGGGGCGCGCCATCAGGTAGGCCAACAGGGTGAACTCCTTCGGGGTGAGCGCCACCGGGCGCCCGGCGCGGGTGACGGTCCGGCGGGCCGGGTCCAGTTCCACGTCCGCGACGCGCAGCACCGGCGGCACGGGTGCGACGGACCGCCGGGCGAGCGCCCGGACCCGCGCGACCAGTTCCGGGAAGTCGAACGGCTTGGTCAGGTAGTCGTCGGCGCCGAGGTCGAGCCCGTCGACCCGGTCCGCGAGCGTGCCCGCGGCCGTGAGCATCAGGATCCGCGCGGGCAGCCCGCGCCGGCCCGCGTGCCGGCAGACGTCGTCACCGGACACGACGGGCAGGCCGCGGTCGAGGACCAGCACGTCGTACGGCGCGAGGTCCAACCGGTTCAGCGCCTCGCCGCCGTCGGTGACCACGTCGACGGCCATGCCCGCCCGGCGCAGCCCCGTCGCGATCGTCTCGGCGAGGAACCGGTGATCCTCGGCGACCAGTACCCGCATCGGCCCAGCATGCCAGCCGGCGGGTGACAGCGCGGTGACAGTCCCGTGTGACCGGGCTGTCACCCGGCCCGGCGTAGAACTCGACGGCATGATCCTGGAAACCGAAGCCCTCGCCCGGCGGTACCGGCGGCGATGGGCATTGTCCGACTGCACCCTGGCCGTGCCGGAGGGCGCGATCGTCGGCCTGGTCGGGCCGAACGGCGCCGGCAAGACCACCCTGCTGCGGCTCGTCGTGGGCCTGCTGACCCCGACCGCGGGCACCGTCCGGGTGCTCGGCGGCGCACCCGGCGCGGTGATGCGGTCCGGCCGGGTCGGGTTCGTCGCGCAGGACGCCCCGGTCTACGCCGGTCTGACCGTCGCCGACCATCTGAACCTGGGCGCCGGGCTGAACCCGCGCCGCTGGGACGCGTCCGCGGCGGCGCGCCGGATCGACCGCCTGGGGCTACCGCTCCGGCAGCGGGCCGGTCGGCTCTCCGGCGGACAACGCGCGCAGTTGGCCCTCACGATCGCCCTGTCGAAGCGCCCCGACCTGCTGGTCCTCGACGAACCGGTGGCCGCTCTCGATCCGCTCGCGCGGCGGGCGTTCCTGGACGAGACGGCCGCCTCGGCCCTGGCCACGGGCGGCGCGGTCGTGCTCTCCACCCACCTGGTCGCGGACCTGGCGCACTGCTGTACCCACGTGGTCGTGCTCGCCGGCGGCAGGGTCCGTCTGGCGTCCTCGATCGCGGACCTGTGCGCCACCCCGGCCGGGTTGGACCGGATCGTGCTCGACGAACTCACCCGCGCCGCCGACGAAAGGACCCCGGCCCCGTGATCAGCCTCGCCCTCCGACAGTTCCGTGCCCCGGCCTGGGTGCTCGCGGCCGGCTCCGTCGCCGTCGCCGCCGTGCTCCTCGTGACCCGGCCGCGGCTGGTCACCGCAGCCGCCGCCGCCCGTCGTGCCTGCGGGACGGAGACCGACTGTCCGGCCCTCCTCACGTTCGTGCAGGCCAACACGCCCCTGAACACCGTGGTCGGGCTCGTCGTGATCGTGCTGCCCGCCCTCCTCGGCCTCTTCCTGGGCGCGCCGATGGTGGCCAGGGAGTTCGAGGCCGGCACGCACGAACTGGCCTGGGCCCAGAGCGTCGGCCGGACCCGGTGGCTCGCGGTCAAGTTGGGGGTCCTCGGCGCCGCGACGGTCGCGACCACCGGCCTGCTCACCGCGCTCGTCACGTGGTGGGCCGCACCGCTGGACACCGCGACGGCGGCGGTCTACGGCACCTTCGACCAGCGCGACCTGGCACCGGTCGGGTACGCGCTGTTCGCCCTCGCGTTCGGCGTGACCGCCGGCCTGGTCCTGCGCCGGACCCTGCCGGCCATGGCCCTGACGCTCGTCGGCCTGCTCGGCCTCCGGATCATCGTGACGGGCTGGATCCGGCCGCTGGCGGCCACGCCACGGCGGACCACCGTCCCCCTCGACCCGGACACGACGGGATACGGCTCCGGCGGCAGCATCCTCCTCGGCGTCCCGGAACCCGCTCTGCAACCGGCGCCACCGGACATCCCGGACGCCTGGATCCGGTCCGTCCACGTCGTCGACGACGCGGGACGGCCGCTCACCGACGAGGTGCTGCGCGCGGCGTGCCCGACCATCGGCCAGGGGCAGGGCGGCGGCCCGGCGGGCCCGGTTCCGGCGGAGGTCGCGCAGGGCATGCGGGACTGTGTGGCGCGGATCGGCGCCACGTACCACCAGGCGGTCACCTACCAGCCGGGCGACCGCTACTGGACGTTCCAGTGGTGGGAGTTCGCCGTGTACGCCACCCTCGCGGCCCTGCTCTGCGGGTACGCGTTCCACCGCCTCCGGCGGCACGGCGGCTGAACCGGGCGGCCCGGAACCGCTCGGTGCGACCCGCTGGCCGGTTCGCGCGGCCGCCGTGTCTACCATCGGCCGGTGAGGACACCACCCGCGCCGCCGGAGCTCCGGGCCCGGCTGGCCGAGCTGGAGGCGTACGGGCGCACAACGACCCGGCTGCACCCCCGGCCCGGCCCGGTCACCGCCGCCGACAGCCACGTCGGCGGGCCCCTGCGCTGGCCCGCCGACGAGCCCTGGCCGGTCTGCGACACCCCGCACACGGTCCTGGAGGACGTTCCGCTGCCGGCCGAGCTGATGGAGCGGTTCGCGGCGGCGGAGGCGCGCCGCACCCAGCGGCACGTGCTCGCCGACGGCGAGTGGGAGCTGATGGAGGAGCTCGCCCGGCTGGTCGGCCCCGGGTTCGTCGGTTGGGGCTCCGAGGGCGACGGCCCGGCGGTCGGCCACCGGTACGCGTCGCGGGCGCACGTCCCGCCGAATCCCCTGGTCGCGGTCGCCCAGCTGCGGGCCGCGGACGTCCCCGACCTGCCCCGGCCGGGCGGCGCCGACCTGCTCCAGGTGCTGTGGTGCCCGTTCGACCACCCCCAGGACGGGTTCGTGGGGCCGACGCTGGAGCTGCGGTGGCGCCGCGAGGCCGACGTGACGGGGGAACTGGCCGAGCCTCCGGGTGGCGGGGCCGGCGACGAGCGGTATCTGCCCCGGGCGTGCGGGCTGCATCCGGAGCAGGTCGTGGAGTACCCGGATCCGACGGAGCTGCCCGCCGGACTGCGGGACTCGTTGGAGTCGTGGGCGGAGGACCACGCCAGCGCGCTGACGGCCCCCGGTTGGAAGGTCGGCGGGCACGCCGCGTGGACGACCACCGACCCGGTGCCGACACCGTGTCCGCGCTGCGCCGGACCGACCAGCCTGCTGCTGGTCATCGCCTCGGCCGAGTACGACGGCGGCACCCGGGACCGCTGGCGGCCCGTCGAGGAGGGGCACGTCGACTGGGCGCACCCCGACCGCCTCGACCTACAGGAGCCGACCGGGGTGCAGGTCGGCCGCTGGGGGTCGCTGCGACTGTTCGTGTGTCTGAGCTGCCCGGACGCGCCGGTCCACCTCAACCCGCAGTGACGGCGCCGGACGCCCGGCGCCTCGGGTCCGGTGCGTTCCGGTGGGCCGAAGCGTGCCTGGAGGAAGGTTCCCGGCGGGACGAGGGGTGCCCGGAGGAACGCTCCCGGTGGGCCGAAGGGTGCCCGGAGGAAAAGGAATGGCGCTCGGATGGTCGGGCCTTGAGACTGGCCCCATGACAGCCCTCCCCGCCGGACACTCCCTCAGCCGGCCCACCGCGCACGACGTGGCCGACATCCTGGTGATGCTGCACGCCAGCGACGTCGCCTCCATCGGCGCGCCCGAGTTCGACGAGTCCCAGGTCCGCGACATCCTCACCGCCCCGGACTTCGACCCGGCCCTCGACGCCTGGCTGGTCCGGGACCCCGACGGCCGGGTGGTCTGCCTCGGCTACCTGGAGCCGGAGGAGAACTCGGTGTTCTGCGAGGTGTACCGGCACCCCGACGCCGTCGGCGACGCGCACCGCCCGGTGCTGGACCTGCTGCTGGCGCGCTGCGCGGAGCGGGCCCGGGCGGCCGGGCGGTCCGAGCTGGTGGTCCGCGCGGGCGGGGTGCCCGGTACCGAGGAGTGGTGGCTGTCGGCCCTGGCCGGGGCAGGCTTCGCGTTCGAGTACCAGAGCGCGCGGATGAGCCGGGAGCTGACCGGGACGGAACAGGCGCCCACTCCGCCGGCCGGGGTGGTGGTCCGGCCGATGGCGACCGGGGAGCGGGACGAGTTCCACGCGGTGATGGTCGAGGCGTTCGCGACCGCCCGGCGGCCGTACACGGCGGACGACTCCGGGCAGTGGGACGACTGCCTGGTGTGCGAGGTCGACGGCGAGTGGGCCGCCGCGCTGCGCTCCACCGACCAGCGGGCCGACCGGGGCGAGGGCTGGGTGAAGCTGCTCGGCGTGCGGCCGGCGCACCGGGGCCGGGGGCTGGGGCGCCTGCTGTTGGAGACGGCGTTCGCGGGGCACGCGGCGCGCGGCCGGAACGCGACCGGGCTCGGTGTGGACACCTCGAATCCGACCGGGGCGTACCAGCTGTACCAGTCGGTCGGGATGACCACGGCGTACGCCGCGAACATCTGTCAGCTCACCGTCCGGGTCTGACGGCCCGGTCGGGGACGCCGGTGCCCCGCCGGCCGGCTGCCAGCGTGGGCTCGGATCAGTGCGGGTCCTGGTCGGCGAGCCTCGCCCGCAGCTCGTCGGCCTCGACGACGCCCATCCCGGTGTACGTCCGCAGCGCCCGGTCCCAGTGCGGCCGGGCGAGTGCCGTCTGGCCGAGGGCGTGCCGGGCGTGCCCGATGCCCTCGTGCGCCTGGGCCTGGTCCATCAGGCCACCGGTCTCCTCCGCGATCCCCAGGGCGGCGGTGTGCCGGTCCAGCGCGGCCTGGAGCTCGCCCCGTCCGAGGTGCGCGGAGCCGAGGCCGTTGAGCGACTGGGCCTGGAGGTTGCGTTCGCCGATCTGGCGGCCGAGCGCGAGGGCCGACTCGTGGTGGGCGATGGCCTCGTCGTAGGCGCCGAGTCGCTCGTGGACGGTGCCCAGTCCGCTGAGCGACTGCCCCTCGGAGGCCCGGTTGCCGATCTCGGCGTGCAGCTGGCGGGCCTGGCGGAAGTGGTGCGCCGCCTCGGGGTAGCGCGCCAGCCGGCCGTAGACGACGCCCAGGTTGTTGAGGGTGCCGCCCTCGTCGCGGCGGTCACCCCGGGCCCGGTGCAGGTCCAGGGACTGGTGCAGGTACTCCAGGGCCAGGTCGTACTGGCCGCCGCGCTGGTGGACGATGCCCAGCCCGGCGAGCGCGGCGCCCTCGGCGCGCTGGTTGCCGGCCTCCCTGCCGAGCACCAGCGCCTCCCGCCAGGCGGCGGTGGCCCGGTCGAGGTCGCCCAGCCGCCCGTGCGCGGTGCCGAGGTTGACCAGCCCGCCGGCCTGGCTGTACGGGTCGCCGGCGGAGCGCCGCAGGTCCGCGGCGCGCAGCAGCTGGGCCAGCGCCTGGTCGAGCTCGCCGCGCTGTCCGTGCAGCTCGCCGGTCACCTCCAGGGCCAGGGCCTCGCCGGCCTCGTCACCGAGCTCCGCGTACCGGGCGGCGGCTCGACGCAGGTGTTCCAGCGCGGTGGCGTAGTGGCCTTGCTGGAGGTACGCGTGCCCGAGGTCGTGGAGCGCGCGGGCGTGTCCGACCGGGTCGTTGCCGGTGGCCTCCACCGCCAGGGTGTGCAGCCGGACCCCGTCCCCGTAGTGGGCGTGGGTCTGCAGGTAGCCGGTCAGCACCGGGGAGAGCCGGTGCTCCAGGGCCGCGGCCGTGATCAGGTTGGCGCGCTCCGCGTCGAGCCAGGCCCGGGCGGCGGCCGTGGCCGGGGCGTGGGGATGGCGGTCCGCGTCGCGGGCGGCCCCGGTGGCGGCGGCGAGGTAGTGGGCGGACAGCCGGGCGAGTGCCGCGGCGCGCTCCCCCGGGGCGTCGGTGGCGGCGCGTTCGGCGGCGTACACCCGCAGCAGGTCGTGGAAGGTGTAGCGGCCGGGCTCGGCGGTCTGGACCAGGTGCGCGTCGACCAGGGTCTCCAACGCGTCCTCGGCGTCCGGCTCGGCCAGGCCCAGCAGGGCGGCGGCCGCCGGCAGGGCCAGGTCGGCGCCCTGCCACCAGCCGAGGTACCCGAACGCGCGGGCCGCCACGCGTTCGGCGGGGCTGCCGGCGGCGAGCGTGCGGTAGCTGACCTCGAAGCTGGCCCGGACGGCGAGGTCGCCGGTGGCCAGCTGGTCGAGGATGCCGCGGGCCTCGGTGAGCCGGTCGGCGAGTGTGCGCAGGCTCCAGCCCGGCCTGGCCGCGAGTCGGGCGGCGGCGATCCGGACGGCCAGCGGCAACCCGGCGCAGACGGCCAGGATCTCCGCCGTGGCCCGCTGGTCGCCGTGTGCCCGGTCCGCGCCGACGATCGTGGCGAACAGCGCCCCGGCGTCGGTCTCCCCGAGGACGTCCAGGTCGATCCGGGTGGCACCGGCCAGGCCGGACAGTCGGTTGCGGCTGGTGACGAGGACCGCGCCGGTGGGGGTACCGGGCAGCAGTGGCCGGACCTGGGCCGCGTCGGCCGCGTCGTCCAGCACGACCAGGACCCGACGGTCGGCGAGCAGGCTGCGGTACCGGGCGGCCCGCTCCTCCAGCCCCGCGGGCAGCTGCCGCTCCGGGGTGCCCAGGTCCCGCAGGAACCGGCCGAGGACGTCCACCGCGGGCACGGGCCGGCCGCCGGGTTCGGACAGCCCGGCGTGCAGTTGGCCGTCGGGGAACCGGGCCCTGAGCTGGTGGCCCAGGTGTACCGCCAGGGTGGTCTTCCCGACCCCGCCCATACCGGAGACCACCGCCACGAACGGTGCCGCGCCGGTCGGGTCGAGTCGGGCGGCCAGCTGGTCGAGCACTCCGGAGCGGCCGGTGAAGTCGCCGATGTCGGCGGGTAGCTGGGCCGGTGGCGGGGTGGCCGGGGCCGGGGTCGCGGCGGGCTCGTCGAGGGCGGCGGCGTGGGCCCGGCGCAGGTCCGGCCCGGGCTCGACGCCCAGTTCGGTGGCCAGGGTCCGCCGGGCGTCCTCGTAGGCGGTGAGCGCCTCGGCGCGCCGTCCGGTCCGGTGCAGCGCGGTGACGAGCATGGCCCGGCCGTGCTCGCGCAGGGGGTGGGCCAGCACGAAGGAGCGCAGGTCGTCGATCACGAGGTGGTGCCGGCTCAGGGCCAGCTCGGCGGCCAGTTGGCGTTCCCGCGCCTCGACGAGCTGCTCGTCCAGGAGCGGCGCGTACTCCCGGTGCAGGGTCTCCGAGGCGATGTCGGCGAAGGTCTGGCCGCGACGCAGGGCCGTCAGCTGGCGCAGACACCCGACCTCGCCTTCGACGTCGCCGGTCGCCGCGGCCCGGTCGGCGGCGGTCCGCAGGTCGCGCAGCCGGTGGACGTCGATCGCCTCCGGCGGCAGGGCCAGCAGGTAGCCGGGCGCCCGGGTGACCAGGACGTGCGGGCCGAGGAGCCGGCGCAGCCGCATGACGAGCGCCTGGAGGACGCTCCGCGCGGTGGCGGGTGGCTGCCCGTCCCAGATGAGGTCGATCAGTTGCTCGGCGCTGACGACCTCGGGGACCCGGAGCGCGAGGGCGGCGAGCACGGTGCGCTGTTTGGCCGAGGTGACCGCGATCCGGCGGCCGTGGTCGCGGATGTCCAGCGGGCCGAGCAGGCCGATCTCCATGTCGTCTCCGATGTCACGCCGGGGTGATCCGGACCTTTGGGGTACGCCCGGTAGGCCCTTTCGGAATTGTGCTGTTCGGGGCGCCTGTACCCGTAGTCCCTTCCGTCGAGTGTGGTCCAGATCTCGTGCCGGTCCGCCTCCCGGCCGGCACTCATGACAGCGCCGTGACAGCGGCGTCGGCAAGTCTCGTGCCCGCCCCGGATTTTCACGCCTCCACTGTGAACCGGGCCGGGCCTGGACTGCCCAGGTGTGAGACCTCTGGAAGGAGCGTCATGACCAGATTGATGACGAGGTTCGGCGACCGCCTGCTGGGCCGCCTGCTGCCCTCGAGCACCGCGGGCGCCTGCGTGCCCTCGCACGGGGACTACTGCGGCTGCTACTGCGTACCCCTCGGTGGCGGGCTGTGGCGGTGCAGCAAGGCCTACCAGAACTGCGGCGGCCACTGCACCACCGAAGGGGCGCCCTGCTAGGAGCCCGAGATCGGGGTGGCGCCGCCCACGGGGTCGCGGCGCCACCCTCCCCTGACCGTCTGAAAGGGACACTGATGGAATCTCTGCTGGCGGCGGCCGTGCTCATCCTGGCCGCGATCGTGCTGCTCAACCTGGTACTGACCTTCGCGGTGATCCGCCGGCTGCGCGACGGCGCCACGGCCGGGCCCGCCGCCCCGGGGGTCGGCGACCCGGTGCCGACGTTCGCCACCACGATGACCGACGGGGCGACCCTCACGCACCGCGACCTGCTCGTCGGGCCGGCCACGGTCGTGTTCGCGCTGCCGGGCTGCGCCCCGTGCACGAGGACGCTGGCCGCGCTGCCCGGAGCCGAACCGACGTTCGTGTTCGTGATGGGCGAGCCGGGGGGCGAGACGGAGGCCGTTCTCGCCAAGGTCCCGTTCTTCGCCCGCGCCGGTGTCACGCCGATGGACGGACCGGTCGGGCGGGCCTTCGGGGTGGCCCTGTTCCCGACCACGCTCCGGGTCGCGGACGGGGTCATCCGGGAAGTGGACAACGGCGTCGCGGCCGGGGCCGGGGTGTGAGCGGGCGCGCCGTACGGGCCGCCCTGCTCACCGGCTGGGCGGCGGCAGGGACGCGCGGGGTGGCGGTCCTGGCGGTCGGTGCCGCGGTCAGCGGGCTGCCGGTCCTGGCCGCGTGGGCCGGGAAGCTGCTCATCGACGGGCTGAGCGGCCCGGCCCGCCCCGCCGGGGACCTCGCCTGGCTGGCCGCCGCGGCCGCCCTGCTCGGCGGGGCGGCGGCCGGCGCCGGGTACCTGACCAGCTATCTGACCGTCTGGTTGCGGACCCGGATCGGCCTGCACGTCGAGGAGCGGCTCTACCGGGCGGCGAGCCGACTGCGCGGCCTGCGGGTACTGGAGGACCCGGCGTTCCAGGACCGGTTCCGGCTGGCGGAGGGCACGGCGCAGCACGCACCGGGCGCGTGCGTGTCCTTCCTGCTCACAGCGGTCCGGGCCGTGCTGGGGTCCGCCGGCTTCCTCGTCCTGGTGCTGGCGGTGTGGCCGCCGATGGCCGTCATGCTGGCGCTGGCCGCCGTCCCGCACCTGCTCGCCCAGCTGGGCATGGCGCGGCGGTTCGCCCGGACGGCCGAGGAGACGATGACCGCCCGGCGTTCCCGGTTCATGTACCAGGGGTTGCAGACCGAGCTGGCCGGGGCCGCCGAGCACCGGCTGTTCGGGCTCGGGGACCTGTTCCACTCCCGGATGATGCGCGCCTCGCTGGAGGTCAGCGGGGCGGACCTGCGGGTCCAGCGGAGGATGGCCCTGACCCAGGGCGGGCTGGCCCTGCTCAGCGCGGTGACCCTCGCGGCCGGGTCGGCGGTCGTGGTGTTCCGCGCGGCGGGCGGCCACCTGACGGCCGGTGACGTGGTGCTGTTCCTCAGCGCGGTCGCCGGGTTGCAGGCGGCGATCTCCGGGGTCGGTACCCAGCTCACCGACGCCGCGCAGGCGGTGCGGCTGTTCCGGCACTACCTGGACGTCGTGGACGCCCCACCGGACCTGGTGGACGGTGCGGGGGTCCCCGACCCGTTGCGGCTCGGCGTGGAGTTCCGCGACGTGTGGTTCCGCTACGACGCCGACGGTCCGTGGGTGCTGCGCGGCCTGAACCTGACGATCCCCGTCGGGCGGGCGACCGGGCTGGCCGGGGTGAACGGCGCCGGCAAGAGCACCCTGATCAGTCTGCTGTGCCGGCTGTACGATCCCGAGCGCGGGGAGATCCGTTGGGACGGCAGGGACATCCGGACGTTCTCGATCGACGGCCTGCGCGGCCGGATCGGGGCGACCTTCCAGGACTTCATGGCCTACGACCTCACCGTCGCGGAGAACATCGGCGTCGGCGACGTGGCCCGGCTCGACGACCGGCCCGCGATCGAACGCGCGGCAGGGCTCGCGGGGGCGGCGGCGATCGTCGAAGGACTGCGGGACGGGTACCGGACGCTGCTCAGCCGGATCTTCTTCGGCGAGACCGGTGACAGCCGCGGCGTGGCCCTGTCCGGCGGCCAGCGGCAACGGGTCGCGCTGGCCCGGTCCCTGATGCGCGACGACGCGGATCTGCTGATCCTCGACGAGCCGAACTCCGGCCTCGACGCGGTCAGCGAGCACCAGATCCACGAGATCCTGCGCCGGCACCGGTCCGGGCGCACCAGCCTGCTCGTCTCGCACCGGCTGAACACGCTCCGGGAGGCCGACCGGATCGTCGTCCTGGAGGCCGGCCGGGTCCTCGAGGAGGGCACGCACGCGGAACTGGTCGACGCGGGCGGCCGGTACGCCGAACTCTTCGCCCTCCAGGCCGCCGGCTACGCGGGGACCGCCGCATGAGCGCCGCCGGGACGGTCGGATGAGCGTCGTCGGCTACGCCTGCCGGGCCGCCCTCGTGGTGGTCCTCGTCCTCGCCTGCGTCGGCAAGTTCCGGGCGCTGGCCGGGTTCCGCGCGAGCCTGGCCGACCTGGCCTGGCTGCCGGGCGCGGCGCGGCCGTTCGTCACGGTCGCCGTCCCCGTCACCGAAGCGGTCGCGGCGGTCCTGCTGGTGGTACCCGGCGCGGCGGTCGCCGGATTCGCGCTCGGCGGCGCCCTGCTGGCGGCGTTCACCGTCGTCGCCGGCTGGGCCGTCCGGAGCCGGCGCCGGGTGAGGTGCGCGTGCTTCGGGCCGGTCAGCGTCCTCGGCCCCGGCGAGCTGGCCCGCAACCTGGTCCTGCTCGCCACGTCGGCGCTGGGTCTCGTCGTCCGGGAGGGACCCGCCGACGCCGTGGGGATGCTGGCCGGTATCGGGGTCGGGTGCCTGGGCGGGTTCCTGATCAGCAGGTGGGGCGACCTCGCGTACCTGGTGACCGGCCGATGATCTGGCTGGGGGTGCTCCTGGTCCTGGCCGGCGCGGGGCTCGCGGGGGCCCGGGTGCGGTACCGGGTGGTCACGGTCGTCGGGTCGAGCATGACCCCCACCTTCCACGACGGCGACCGGCTCCTCGTCCGCCGTACCCGCACCGTCCGACGGGGAACGCCCCTCGTCTTCGCGCCTCCGGGTCGGCCGCGCCCCGGCGACCCGCCCTGGCTCGTCAAACGGGCCACCGCGACCCCCGGCGACCCGGTGCCACCGGAGATGGCCGCTGCGGTGCCGGATCCCGTGGTGCCGGCCGGGTACCTGGCCGTGCTGGGCGACAACCCGCACAGCCTCGACTCCCGGCGCTTCGGCCTCGTACCCGTGGCGGCGGTGCTCGGCGTGGTCGTCCGCCGCCTGGGGGCCGCCGACCCGGCATGAGGTCGATCCGGTCGCCGCGGTGTCCCCCGGCCTACGGACGCATGGCATGTCCTGGCCGGAACGCGTCGCGGGGCGCGGACCGGGTGGTCCGCGCCCCGCGACGCGGAGGGTTACTACTGGGTCGGGCCTTCGTGCTGGGCGCGGATCAGTAGGAGTAGACGAGCTTGGTGCCATTCACCGCGACCACCGACAGACCCGAGGTGGCGGTGACCCCGGTCCACTGGTTGATCCACGAGTTCGCGCTGCTGGCCTCGTTGACCCGCCCGTTGGCGTCGATCGTGTAGACCAGCTTGGTGCCGTTGACCGCGACCACGGACAGGCCCCCGGTGGCGGTGACGCCGATCCACTGGTTGATCCACGAGTTCGCGCTGCTCGCCTCGTTGACCCGCCCGTTGGCATCGATCGTGTAGACCAGCTTGGTGCCGTTGACCGCCACCACGGACAGGTTCGCGCCGGCGGGCACGGTGACGCCGATCCACTGGTTGATCCACGAGTTCGCGCTGCTCGCCTCGTTGACCCGCCCGTTGGCATCGATCGAGTAGATGAACTTGGTGCCGTTGACCGCGACCACCGACAGGTTCGAGCCCGGGGCGGCGGTGACCCCGGTCCACTGGTTGCTCCAGGAGTTCGCGCTGCTGGCCTCGTTGACCCGCCCGTTCGCATCGATCGAGTAGATCAACTTCGTGCCGTTGACCGCGACCACGGACAGCTTCGAGGTGGCGGGCACGGTGACGCCCGTCCACTGGTTGATCCACGAGTTCGCGCTGCTGGCCTCGTTGACCCGGCCGTTGGCGTCCACGGAGTAGATGAGCTTCGTGCCGTTGACCTCGACCACGGAGAGACCCCCGGTGGCGCTGACGCCGGTCCACTGGTTGATCCAGGAGTTCGCGCTGCTGGCCTCGTAGATCCGACGACTGGAGACCCCGGCGTCGTCGACGATCTTGTTGTACCGGCGGGCGACGTAGTTGCCGTTGGGGTGGCCGTCGAGCTGTCCGGCGTTGATGGAGACGTGGTTGACCTTCTGGACCGGGCTGGAGCCGAAGCTGTAGTAGGAGAAGTAGGTGTGGTCGGCTTCCCATGCGTTGAAGAGGAAGACGTGGTTGGCGGCGTCGTTGAGGATGTCGCCGGCCTTGAGGTCGGCGCGGGGGATCTCGTAGGAGATGGCGGAGAGGTTGCCGGTCCAGTGGTGTGAGCCGGTGTGCCAGGCCATGTCGACGTATCCGGAGC